>NZ_AQOK01000848.1:0-7817 GCF_000364645.1 Xanthomonas sp. SHU 308
GCGCCCCCGCGCTGGCGCGGGGGCCGGGCTTCCGCTGTCGCAAACCGCCGGGTCGATCAGCGCGCAGCCAACTGCCGCAGCACGTACTGCAGCAGGCCGCCGTGGCGGAAGTACTCCACTTCCTTCGGCGTCAGCAGCATCACCGCCACCTCGAACGTCTGCACGGCGCCGTCGGCCTTGGTCGCGCTGACCTGGGCGCGCTTGCTGGCGCCGTCCTGCAGGCCGGTGATCTCGAACACCTCCGAGCCGTCCAGGCCCAGCGACTGCGCGTTCTGGCCCTGCAGGAACTGCAGCGGCAGCACGCCCATGCCGACCAGGTTGGAGCGGTGGATGCGTTCGAAGCTCTCGGCGATCACGGCCTTGACCCCGAGCAGGTTGGTGCCCTTGGCTGCCCAGTCGCGCGAGGAGCCGGTGCCGTACTCCTTGCCGCCGATCACCACCAGCGGCACGCCGTCGGCCTTGTACTTCATCGCCGCGTCGTAGATCGCCAGCTTTTCCGGCTGGCCACCGCCGGGCGGGTGGTACAGGGTGTTGCCGCCTTCCTCGCCGCCGAACATCAGGTTCTTGATGCGGATGTTGGCGAAGGTGCCGCGGACCATGACGTCGTCGTTGCCGCGGCGGCTGCCGTAGCTGTTGAAGTCGGCCGGCTGCACGCCGCGCTCCTGCAGGAAGCGGCCCGCCGGCGAGTCCTTCTTGATGTTGCCGGCCGGGGAGATGTGGTCGGTGGTGATCGAATCGCCGAACAGGCCCAGCACGCGCGCGCCGTGCACGTCCTCGATGCGGCCGACCTGCATGGTCATGCCGTCGAAGTAGGGCGGGTTCTTAATGTAGGTGGAGGCGCCATCCCACGCGTACAGCTCGCCATCGGGCGAGGCGATGGTGTTCCAGCGGCTGTCGCCCTTGAACACGTCGGCGTAGTTCTGCTTGAACATCTCCGGGCCGACCGTGGCGGCGATGGTGTCGCCGATCTCCTTGTTGCTCGGCCAGATGTCGCGCAGGTACACCGGCTGGCCGTCGCTGCCGGTACCCAGCGGGTCGCGGGTCAGGTCGATGTCGGTGGTGCCGGCGATGGCATAGGCGACCACCAGCGGCGGCGAGGCCAGGTAGTTCATCTTCACTTCCGGATGCACGCGGCCTTCGAAGTTGCGGTTACCCGACAGCACCGAGGCCACCACCAGGTCGTCCTTGGCGATCGCCGCGGAGACGTCCTCGGGCAGCGGGCCGGAGTTGCCGATGCAGGTGGTGCAGCCGTAGCCGACCACGTAGAAGCCGAGCTGCTCCAGGTCGCGCATGACCCCGGCCTTCTTCAGGTAGTCGGTGACCACCAGCGAGCCCGGCCCGAGCGAGGTCTTGACCCACGGCTGCGCCTTCAGGCCCTTGGCCACGGCATTGCGCGCGAGCAGGCCGGCGCCGAGCATCACCGCCGGGTTGGAGGTGTTGGTGCAGGAGGTGATCGCCGCGATCACCACCGCGCCGTCGCGCAGCTGCCAGCCGGCGCCGCTGGCCTCGGCGTCCTGCGCATGCGCCGCCTGGGCACCGACCGCGGTGCCGCCGCCGCCTTCGTTCTTGAGCCGGTCTTCCTGCACGGCATCGCTGCGGCGCTTGGCGCGCGCGTCGGCGAACGGCACCAGGCTGTCGCGGTAGTTGCGCTGCATGTCTTCCAGCAGCACACGGTCCTGCGGGCGCTTGGGACCGGCCAGCGACGGCTTGACCTCGCCCATGTCCAGTTCCAGGACGGCGCTGTATTCGGCATGCGCGCTGTCGGCGTCGTGCCACAGGCCCTGCGCCTTGGCGTAGGCCTCGACCAGCGCGATCTGCTCCTCGCTGCGCCCGGACAGGCGCAGATAGGTCAGCGATTCGGCGTCGATCGGGAAGATGCCGCAGGTGGCGCCGTACTCCGGCGCCATGTTGCCGATGGTGGCGCGGTCGGCCAGCGGCAGGTGCTGCAGGCCGTCGCCGAAGAACTCGACGAACTTGCCGACCACGCCGTGCTTGCGCAGCATCTGCGTCACCGTCAGCACCAGGTCGGTCGCGGTGGCGCCTTCGGGCAGCTTGCCGGTGAGCTTGAAGCCCACCACCTGCGGGATCAGCATCGACGAAGGCTGGCCGAGCATCGCCGCTTCCGCCTCGATGCCGCCCACGCCCCAGCCGAGCACGCCGATGCCGTTGATCATGGTGGTGTGGCTGTCGGTGCCGAACACGGTGTCCGGGTAGGCGATCGCCTCGCCGTCGCGCTCGCCGGTCATCACCACCCGCGCCAGGTGCTCCAGGTTGACCTGGTGCACGATGCCGGTGTTCGGCGGCACCACCTTGAAGTTGTCGAAGGCCTTCTGGCCCCAGCGCAGGAAGCCGTAGCGTTCCTTGTTGCGCTGGAATTCGATCTTGCCGTTGAGATCCAGCGCGTCGGGCTTGCCGAACACGTCCACCTGCACCGAATGGTCGATCACCAGTTCCGAGGGGATCAGCGGGTTGATCTGCTCCGGGCGTCCGCCGAGCTTGACCACCGCATCGCGCATCGCCGCCAGGTCGACCACGCAGGGCACGCCGGTGAAGTCCTGCAGCACCACGCGCGCCGGCATGAAGGCGATCTCGGTGTCGGGTTCGGCCTTGGGATCCCA
Source organism: Xanthomonas sp. SHU 308 (assembly GCF_000364645.1). Taxonomy (NCBI): domain Bacteria; kingdom Pseudomonadati; phylum Pseudomonadota; class Gammaproteobacteria; order Lysobacterales; family Lysobacteraceae; genus Xanthomonas; species Xanthomonas sp. SHU 308. The sequence continues at coordinate 2,619 of NZ_AQOK01000848.1, forward strand.
CTTGGCCACCGCCTCGATGTGGTCCTTGCCCACGGTCACGCCGCCGTCTTCGTGGCGCAACAGGTTTTCCAGCAGGATCTTCAGCGAGTAGGGCAGGCGGGCGATATCGAAGCGCTCGGCGAGCTTGGGCAGGCTGTAGTAGGCGTAGCGTTGGCCGTTGACCTCGAGCGAGGCGCGGGTGGAAAAGGAATCGCTCATCACGGAACTCCTATGGCGTCGCGGCTGTAGGGACTGCGGTCATTCTGACCGATTCAGTGTGTATGGCAGGTGTGACCGCCGCTGTATGTGGGCTTGAGTATGACGCTTCAAGTATGTAAAATTCGTACATACCTTGTGGAGCCCGCCCGATGGAAGCCACTGTCGCCGAACGCGGTCAGATCACCCTGCCGAAGGCCGTGCGCGATGCGCTGGGCCTGAGCAAGGGCACCATCCTGAAGGTGGAACTGGACGGCGGCCGGATCATCCTGCGCAAGAGCGTGGACGATGCCATCTCGCGCGCCCGCGGCCGCTTCAAGCTCGACGGCTTCGCCAGCACCGACGAGGCGATGCGCGCCATCCGCGGCCGTGCCCCGGGCGATCCGTTCGAACCCGAGCCCGACGCCGGCGCATGATCGCCATCGACTCGTCCGTGCTGGTGGACCTGCTGGCCGACGGCCCGCAGGCCGACGCCACCGAAGCCTGCCTGCGCCAGTGCCTGAGCACCGGCCCGGTGGTGGTCTGCGACATCGTCCTGGCCGAAGTCTGCAGCGCGCTGCGCGACGGTGCCGAGGCCTTGTCGGTGCTGGAGGACATGAGCATCCGCTTCAGCGCGCTGGAGGCCAAGTCGGCCTTGCGCGCCGGCGAGATGCAGCGCCGCTTCCGCGCCCGTGGCGGCAAGCGCGAGCGGGTGGTGGCCGATTTCCTGATCGGTGCGCATGCGCTGCTGCAATGCGATGGCCTGATCACCCACGACGACCGTTTTTTCCGCGATTACTTCAAAGGCCTGAAGATCATCGTCCCCAAGCCTGCCGGCTGACGCCGCGCCGCCGCTGCCGCACATCCCCACCGTATTTTTCCGGAGAACCCGCATGTTGGAAGCCTATCGCCACCACGTTGCAGAGCGCGCCGCGCTCGGAATCCCGCCGCTGCCGCTGAGCGCGCAGCAGACCGCGCAGGTCATCGAACTGCTGAAGAACCCGCCGGCCGGCGAGGAGCAGTTCCTGGTCGAGCTGCTGAGCCACCGCGTGCCGGCCGGCGTCGACGACGCCGCCAAGGTCAAGGCCTCGTACCTGGCCGCGGTCGCCTTCGGCAGCGAGACCACCCCGCTGATCTCGCCCACCCGCGCCACCGAACTGCTGGGCACCATGCTCGGCGGCTACAACATCCATCCGCTGGTCGAGCTGCTGGACAACGCCGAGCTGGGCGCCGTCGCCGCCGAGGGCCTCAAGCACACGCTGCTGATCTTCGACGCCTTCCACGACGTGCAGGAAAAGGCCGAGGCCGGCAATGCGCACGCCACGGCCGTGCTGCAGAGCTGGGCCGAGGCCGAGTGGTTCACCAGCAAGCCGGAAGTGCCGCAGAGCCTGACCATCACCGTGTTCAAGGTGCCGGGCGAGACCAACACCGACGACCTGTCGCCGGCGCCGGACGCCACCACCCGCCCGGACATCCCGCTGCACGCGCTGGCGATGCTGAAGAACAAGCGCGACGGCGCCCCGTTCGAGCCGGAAGAGGACGGCAAGCGCGGCCCGATCCAGGCCATCGCCGACCTCAAGGCCAAGGGCCACCTGGTCGCCTACGTCGGCGACGTGGTCGGCACCGGTTCCTCGCGCAAGTCGGCGACCAACTCGGTGCTGTGGTGGACCGGCGAGGACATCCCGTACATCCCCAACAAGCGTTTCGGCGGCGTGTGCCTGGGTTCGAAGATCGCGCCGATCTTCTACAACACCATGGAAGACGCCGGCGCGCTGCCGATCGAGCTGGACGTGTCGCAGATGGAGCACGGCGACGTGGTCGAACTGCGTCCGTACGAGGGCAAGGCGCTGAAGAACGGGCAGGTGATCGCCGAGTTCGCGATGAAGTCGGACGTGCTGTTCGACGAAGTGCGTGCCGGCGGCCGTATCCCGCTGATCGTCGGCCGTGGCCTCACCGCCAAGGCGCGCGAGTTCCTGGGCCTGCCGGCCTCGACCCTGTTCCGCCTGCCGATGGACCCGCCGGACACCGGCAAGGGCTTCTCGCTGGCGCAGAAGATGGTCGGCCGCGCCTGCGGGCTGCCGGAAGGCCAGGGCATGCGCCCGGGCACCTACTGCGAACCGAAGATGACCTCGGTGGGTTCGCAGGACACCACCGGCCCGATGACCCGCGACGAGCTGAAGGACCTGGCCTGCCTGGGCTTCTCCGCCGACCTGGTGATGCAGTCGTTCTGCCACACCGCGGCGTATCCGAAGCCGGTGGACGTCAAGACCCACCACACCCTGCCGGAGTTCATCTCCACCCGCGGCGGCGTGTCGCTGCGTCCGGGCGATGGCGTGATCCACAGCTGGCTCAACCGCATGCTGCTGCCCGACACCGTCGGCACCGGCGGCGACTCGCACACCCGCTTCCCGATCGGCATCTCGTTCCCGGCCGGTTCCGGCCTGGTGGCCTTCGCCGCCGCCACCGGCGTCATGCCGCTGGACATGCCCGAGAGCGTGCTGGTGCGCTTCAAGGGGCAGATGCAGCCGGGCGTGACCCTGCGCGATCTGGTCAACGCGATCCCGCTGTACGCGATCAAGCAGGGCCTGCTGACCGTGGCCAAGCAGGGCAAGAAGAACATCTTCTCCGGCCGCATCCTGGAGATCGAAGGCCTGCCGGAGCTGAAGGTGGAGCAGGCGTTCGAACTGTCCGATGCCTCCGCCGAGCGCTCGGCCGCCGGCTGCACGGTGCGCCTGAACAAGGAACCGATCGTCGAGTACCTGACCAGCAACATCACCCTGCTGAAGTGGATGATCGCCGAAGGCTATGCCGACGCGCGTTCGCTGGCGCGGCGGATCAAGAAGATGGAGGAGTGGCTGGCCGACCCGCAGCTGCTCGAGCCCGATGCCGACGCCGAGTACGCGGCGGTGATCGAGATCGACCTGGCCGACATCCACGAGCCGATCGTGGCCTGCCCGAACGACCCGGACGACGTGAAGACCCTGTCCGACGTCGCCGGCGCGGCGATCGACGAAGTGTTCATCGGCTCGTGCATGACCAACATCGGCCACTTCCGCGCCGCAGCCAAGCTGCTGGAAGGCAAGCGCGATATCCCGACCCGCCTGTGGGTCGCGCCGCCGACCAAGATGGACGCCTCGGAGCTGACCAAGGAAGGCCACTACGGCACCTTCGGCGCCGCCGGCGCGCGCATGGAAATGCCGGGCTGCTCGCTGTGCATGGGCAACCAGGCGCAGGCGCGCGAGGGCGCCACGGTGTTCTCGACCTCCACCCGCAACTTCCCCAACCGCCTGGGCCGCAACACCAACGTGTACCTGGGCTCGGCGGAACTGGCGGCGATCTGCTCGCGCCTGGGCCGGATCCCGACCAAGGAGGAGTACATGGCCGACGTGGGCGTGATCAAGACCAGTGGCGAACAGATCTATCGCTACATGAATTTCGATCAGATCCAGGACTACCAGGACGTGGCCGCCACGGTCGCTGCCTGATCGCCCCGGCGATGCGTTGACGCGACGTGCCGCCCATGCGGCACGGTCGCAACGAAGAAGCCCGGCACTGCCGGGCTTTTTCGTTGGTGGTGCCTGCGATGCGTACGACGGCGGGTTCGCCGCTTGCCTGCGCTAGGCCTGTGGTGCGGACGCTCGCCCCTGCAGCCAGTGTTCCAGCGCCGCCGCCGGCAGCGCCGGCGCGAACAGGAAGCCCTGCAGCACGCGGCAGCCCAGCCGCGCCAGGAACGCGCGTTGCGCTTCGGTTTCCACGCCCTCGGCGACCGTGTGCATGCCCAGGGTCTCGCCGATCCGCAGGACCGAGGTGGTCAGCGCCCGCGAAGTCTGGCAGTGCTCCAGGTCGCTGACGAAGCTCATGTCCAGCTTGAGCTCGTTGACCGGCAATTGGTGCAGATGGCTGAGGCTGGAATAGCCGGTGCCGAAGTCGTCCAGCGACAGCAGCACGCCGCTGGCCTGCAACTGGCGCAGGTTGGCCAGCACCGCGTTGGTGTTGGAGAGCATGACGCTCTCGGTCATTTCCAGTGCCAGATCGGCCGGTTGCAGGCCGGACGCGGCGAGCAGGGCTTCCACCCGCGTGGGCAATTCGGGGTCGGCGAAGTTGTTCGCCGACAGGTTCACCGCCACGCGCGGCACCGCGATGCCGCGCAGACGCCAGTCGGCCATCTGCCGGCAGGCTTCGCGCAAGACCCACTGCCCGAGTTCGTCGATCAACCCGCATTCTTCGGCCATCGGTACGAACCGCGCCGGCGAGATCGCGCCGAGATTGGGATGTTCCCAGCGCAGCAGCGCCTCCACGCCGTACAGCGCGTGCGGCGCCTGGCTGTCCAGTTGCGGCTGGTAGTGCAACTGCAGTTTGTTGCGATGCAGGGCGTCGCGCAGCGCGGTCTCCATCGCCACGCGTTCCTGCGCCATGCGGTTCATGTCGGAACTGAAGTAACGCACGCTGTCGCCGCCCTCGCGCTTGGCCCGGAACATGGCCAGGTCGGCATGGCGCAGCAAGGTCTCGATGTCGCGGCCGTCGTCGGGGAACATGGCGACGCCGATGCTGGCGCTGGGGTGCAGGGTCACCTGGCCGACCACCAGCGGCTCGGCCAGCGCCAGCAGCAGGCGTTCGGCGACGCCGGCGGCCTGCTCGACGCTGCAGTTCGGCAGCATCAGCACGAACTCGTCGCCGGCCTGGCGACCGACCAGATCGGTCAGGCCCAGGGTGTCGCCGATGCGCCGGGCGATGTCGCGCAACAGGCCGTCGCCGGCGGCATGGCCCTGGGTCTCGTTGACGCGCTTGAAGCGGTCGAGGTCCACGAACAGGATCGCCACCGGTGCGCCCTGATGCTCGGCGGCGGCCAGCGCCTGCTCGGCACGGGCGCTGAACATCACCCGGTTGGGCAGGCCGGTGAGCGAGTCGTAGAAGGCGAGCTGGTGCACGCGTGCCCTGGTCTGCTCGCGTTCCAGCGCCAAGGCGCACAGATGCACGCAGAGCTCGATCAGGCGCAGGTGCCAGGCCAGCGGCTCGCGCACCTGC
>NZ_AQOK01000849.1:0-243 GCF_000364645.1 Xanthomonas sp. SHU 308
AGGACGCGACCGCTGCTGGACTTGATCGGGGTGGCCACGCAGGTGCCCAACTCCACATGCTGCACCAGCCCCATGTAGTCGGCGAACAGCGGGTCGGTGCGCGGGTCGAGCACGAGCACCTGCTTGCCGCGCCAGATCGAGGTGGCGAGGGCGCCGGCACGCGGTCCGGCGCGCATGTTGTTCATGGTCTCGCCGAACCGCGCCGGCATGCTCGGCGCCGCCAGCGGCTGCAGGCAGCCGCTG
>NZ_AQOK01000850.1:0-3600 GCF_000364645.1 Xanthomonas sp. SHU 308
ACACTCACGATCGCGGCCATCAGTTCCGGCGCGATGCGCTCGACCTCCTTGCAGATCAGCGTGGCGACCTCGATCAGCGGCTGTTCGCGGACCAGCGCATCCAGCACGTTCTTGTGCAGCACCTCGTGCATCTTGCTCTGGGTGATGTCGGTGAACGAGAGGATGTAGTGCTGTTGGCTGCCATCCTCGCTGGCGATGGGGGTGGCCACCAGGGTGGCCCACAGCGGGGTGCCGTCCTTGCGGTAGGCGAGGATGTCGGCCTGGTGGCCGAGACCGGCGCGCACGCGCTCGCGGGTGTGCTGCACGGTCTGCATGTCGGTACCGGGGCCGGCCAACACGTTGCTCGGCAGATGCCCCAGCACTTCGCTCTCGGCATAGCCGAACACCTGGCTGAAGCCGGCGTTGACGTAGAGGATGTTCAACTCCGGATCGCAGACGACGATGGCGGCGTCGCTGGAGTCCAGTGCCAGCGACAGCAGCCGCATCCTGGCGTCGCGGGCGCGCTCGGCGCTGATGTCGCGCACGAACAGCACCTGCAATTGGCTGTAGTGCTGCGGTGCCCGCGCCGCGCTCACCGCCAGCCAGCGCGCTGCGCCATCGTAGTCGCGCAACAGCAGCTCGTAGCTGCCGCTGCCGCCGTCGTGCAGGCAATGCGCGAGGAAGTCGTCGCGCACGTCGGCATCGGCCAACTCGCCGAGCGGACGCCCCAGCACCTGCGCGCGGGGACGGTTCCACAGCGCCTCGGCCGTGTGGTTGAAGGCGACCACGCGCGCCTGCGGATCGACGATCAGCACGCCTTCCGGTGCGTATTGCAGGCAGAGCAGCAGGTCCAGTTCGGAACGGGCCGATGCCACCCGCGCCGCCTCCACGCTGACGTCGCTGGGCACGCTCGACGTTGTGACGCGGCGGCCCGGCATGGTGTCAGCGCGCCTGCACGGACAGCGCGATCAGGCGCTCGGCGATCTTGTCCAGCGGCAAGACCTCCTGCGCCGCGCCCAGGCGGAAGGCGGTGCCGGGCATGCCCCAGACCACGCTGGTGGCCTCGTCCTGGACCAGGGTGCTGGCCCCGGCCTGCAGCATTTCCAGCAGGCCGCGCGCGCCGTCGTCGCCCATGCCGGTGAGGATCGCGCCGATGGCGTTGGCGCCGGCGTTGCGTGCCACCGACTGGAACAGCACGTCCACCGCCGGCTTGTGCCGGTTGACCGGCGGGCCGTCGTCGATCTTGCAGCGCCAGCGCGCACCGTCGCGGATCACCTGCAGGTGCTTGCCGCCGGGCGGCAGGTAGGCGTGGCCGGGCAGGATCGCTTCGCCTTCGGTCGCTTCGCGCACGGCCATGGCCGAGTGCCGGTTGAGGCGGTCGGCGAAGGCGGTGCTGAAGCCGGCCGGCAGGTGCTGGGTCATGACCACCGCAGGCGCATCGGCCGGCATGCCTTCCAGCACCACGCGCAGCGCTTCGGTGCCGCCGGCGGAGGCGCCGATGGCGATCAGCCGGTCGGTGGTGCGGAACTTCAGCGAGGACACCGCGGCGGGCGTGGCGGTGGCGCCGGCCGGTTTCGGCGCGGCCGGCCGGTCCAGGGCGCGGACCTTGGCCTTGGACGCGTTCTTGACCTTGGCGATGATCTCTTCGGCGTACTCCTCCAGCCCGCGGGCCACGTCGAGCTTGGGCTTGGAGACGAAGTCGACCGCGCCCAGCGACAGCGCCTGCAGGGTGGTGTCGGCGCCGCGCTCGGTCAGCGAGGAGATCATCACCACCGGCGTGGGCCGCAGCCGCATCAGGTTTTCCAGGAACGCCAGCCCGTCCATGCGCGGCATTTCCACGTCCAGGGTGATCACGTCCGGATTCAGGCGCTTGATCTTCTCGCGCGCCAGCAGCGGGTCGGCGGCCGAGCCGACCACTTCCACGCCGGGCGCGCCCGACAGGATTTCGGTAAGGATCTGTCGCACGACCGCCGAGTCGTCGACGATCAGCACGCGGCAAGGGGCTTCCAGGCTCATTCGAACAACTCCACGGCACCGGTGACGGGGGCTTTGGCGAGACGGGCGCGCACCGCCGACTCGGCCGCGGCGATTTCGGCTTCCTCGTGCGCGTGCGGCAGGCGCTGTACGACTACGCGGCCGGTAGCGGGGAAGAACCAGATCTTGCGCGGATGGATGCCGCGCAGATCCTCGGCCACCACCGGGATATGTTCGGCCTTGAGGTAGTTCAGCACGAAGTCGGCGTTGCGCGTGCCGACCGGATTGTTGGTGAAGCCCTTGAGCACGTTGCCGCCGCCGAACACCTTGGCTTCCAGGCGGTTGCGTGCGGCGCCGCGCTTGAGCAGGTCGTTGATCAGCACTTCCATCGCATAGCTGCCGTAGCGGGCCGGCGCGCCGTCGCCGCTCTGGCCGTCGGGCAGCATGAAGTGGTTCATGCCGCCGATCTTCAGCAGCGGGTCGCGGATGCAGGCGGCCACGCACGAACCCAGGATGGTGGTCAGCGCGGTGTCGTCGTCCACCACCAGGTACTGGGTCGGCAACAGCTTGGCCGCCATCGTCTGGAAGCGCGTGTCGTGATAGCGCATCACCTGGTCCAGGGCCATGGCCGCGGCGCTCATGCGCGATCCTTCTGCGCCCGGCGATACAGCGTGCGGCCGCAGGGCTGGATCAGGTCGGCCGCATGCAGATAGTTTTCCGAATGGCCGGTGTAGAGCATGCCGTCGTCGTCCAGGTGCGGAATCAGCCGCGACAGGATGCCGCGCTGGGTGGGCTTGTCGAAATAGATCATCACGTTGCGGCAGAACAGCGCCAGGTACGGGCCGGCCACGTCGTAGCGCGGTTCCAGCAGGTTGAGCTGGCGGAACTCGAGCAGGTCGCGCAGCGCCGGCAGCACCCGGCACTGGCCTTCGTTGGCGCCGCTGCCGCGCTGGAAATACTTGCGCTTGAGGGCGGGATCGAGGCTGGCGACGCGTTCCAGCGCGTACACGCCGCGTGAGGCGGTGGCCAGCACCTGGGTGTCGACGTCGGTGGCCAGGATCCGCACCGGCGGGGTCAGCGTGCCGAACGCCTCGCAGGCGGTGATCGCCAGCGAGTAGGGCTCCTCACCGGTGGACGAGGCGCAGGACCAGATCTTCAGCGGCGCCGCGCCGGAGTGCTTCTGCAACTCTTCGCGCAGCCGCTCGAAATGGTGCGGCTCGCGGAAGAACGAGGTCAGGTTGGTGGTCAGCGCATTGGTGAACGCCTCCCATTCGTCGCCGCCGTCGCGCTCCAGCCAGTCCAGGTAGTCGCGGAACGAGCGCAGGCCCAGCACGCGCAGGCGCCGCGACAGCCGGCCGTAGACCATGTCGCGCTTGGCCGGGGCCAGAGCGATGCCGGCCTTCTGGTAGATCAGGTCGCAGACCCGCTTGAAATCGCGGTCGCTGAAGTCGAAGTCGCGATTGTCGGAACCGGAGGAGGGCGAAGCGGGAGTCTGGATGGCCATGGTGCGCAGCGATGGTCGGTCAATCGGGTTATCGGCCGGGAACGGACGAAATTGACAGCCGGCAGTCAGGAAAGACCGCCGGCGGTGGCGTGCGGGCTCAGAACTCCTGCCACTGGGCCTCGCTGGCGGCGGCGCTGGCGGGG
>NZ_AQOK01000851.1:0-380 GCF_000364645.1 Xanthomonas sp. SHU 308
GCCGCGGCGTCGCCCGCCGCCACGCTGCCGCCGTCGCACGCCGCGCTCCGGCAATGAGCAAGCCTGTGCGCGTCGCGCTGGTGTCCGGCGGCGTCCTCGCCGCCGCTGCGTTCGTCAGCGCTGCCGCGACCGGCGATTCCCGCCACGTGGTCGAACCGCACTTGCCGCCGGTGTGCGTGGCGCTGGACGCCACCCTGCAGGCGCAGCAGCGCCGCTTCACCGACGCGCAGGAGCGCAGCGCGCCGGACACTGCGCGCATCCAGGCCGCGCTCGACCGCTGCGCCGCCGGTGCGCACGGCGCGGTGCTGCTGCGCGCCGGCAGCGGCAATGCCTTCCTCAGCGGACCGTTGACGATCCGCAGCGACACCACGCTGGAGATC
>NZ_AQOK01000852.1:0-3194 GCF_000364645.1 Xanthomonas sp. SHU 308
TCGACAGCGGCGTGACCCTGTTCGCCTCGCGTCGGCCCGCCGACTACCAGGTGCCCGGCCGCAACGCCTGCGGCCAGGCCGCGGCCCGCAGCGGCGGCTGCCGGGCGCTGATCGCCCTGCAGGGGCGCAGCCTGGGGGTGATGGGCGTGCGCGACGGCGCCGGCCGCCAGGGCACTATCGACGGCCGCGGCGACCTGCCGATGCTCGGCGGCAGCGACAGCTGGTGGCAGTTCGCGCGCAGCGCCAAGGCCGCCGGCCAGACCCAGAACGCGCCCGACCTGATCCGCGCGCAGGACGTCGCCGATCTGCAGCTCTACCACGTCAACCTGATCAATGCGCCGTACTTCCACGTTTTCGTGCACGGCGGCGACGGCGTCACCGTGTGGGGCGTGCGGGTCCGGGCGCCGGCCAACAGCCCCAACACCGACGGCCTCGATCTGGACAGCGTGCGCAATGCGACCCTGGCCGACAACGACGTGATGGCCGGCGACGACGGCATCGCGATCAAGACCAGCGCCGCGCGCTCGGCCGACATCACCGTGCGCGACTCGCGCTTCTACGGCACCCACGGCATCTCCATCGGCAGCGAGGTGATGTACGGCGTCGGCAACGTGCTGGTGGACGGCAATCGCCTGGTCGGCCACGACGCCGACGGCATCGTCGCCACCGACAACAACGGCCTGCGCATCAAGACCGGCCTGGTCAAGGGCGGACCGGTGCGCGACGTGCTCTACCGCAACACCTGCCTGTTCGATGTGGCCAAGCCCCTGGTGATCACGCCGCTGTACGGCCACGACCACGGCGGCAGCCGCAGCGGCAGCGTGCCGACCTTCGCCGGGATCGTGGTCGACGGACTGCGCGCGCAGGACACGCCCGCCGGCAAGGGCAGTACGGTGCAGGGCTACAGCGCCGCGACGCCGCTCGAGCTGGTGCTGGCGCACGTGGCCGCCGATGTCGCCACGCTGCATGCCAGCAATGCGCGCATCGGCGTGGACCAATCCGACCTGCGCTTGAGCGAGGACAGCAGCGCGGCCTCGACCTATGCGACCACGCTCGCCGGGTCGATTCCAGCCTGCAGCAGCGCGCCGGTGTTCCCGGCCCTGTAGCCCGCGCGCGCAACGCCGGCGGCCACTCGGCGCGCGCCCGCGTGGCGCGAGCGGTCGGTGCCCGCGTCTTGCTGCTTTGATGGGGTGCGCCGCCACGCACTGCAATCGTCCGCACGTGATGCCATGGCCCTGTCACACCACAGCGTTCCGCCGCCTAGCTGCGGACATCGCGCGCGTTCTTTTGCGCGTGATGCGGCAGCGCGCTTGATCCGGATCAATGCCCGCGCGTCGGCCGGCGCGCATAGTGCACGCGTCCTCCAAGCGAGCCGCGATCATGGCGTTCACTGTTGCAGTCCTGAGGGAAGAACAGGCCGAGGAGCGCCGCGTGGCGATGGTGCCCGCGGTGCTGCCGAAGCTGGCCAAGTTGGGCGCACAACTGCGCCTGCAGGCCGGTGCCGGCAGCGGTTCGCGACTGCCGGATACGGCCTATGCCGGCGCCACCGTGCTCGACGATGCGCAAGAGGTGGTGGCCGGCGCGGACCTGCTGCTGGCGGTGCAGGCGCCATCGCTGCGCACGGTGGCGGCGCTGCGCCCGGGCAGCATGCTGATCGCGATGCTGTACCCGGCCAAGGTGCCGGGCCTGCTGGAGCTGCTGTGCGAACGCCGCATCACCGCCTTCGCGATGGAGACGGTGCCGCGCATCAGCCGCGCGCAGGCGCTGGATGTGCTGTCCAGCCAGGCCGCGCTGGCCGGCTACTACGCGCCGCTGCTCGGCGCCGTGCACCTGCCGCGCATCCTGCCGATGATGACCACCGCGGTCGGTTCGCTGCGCGCCGCGCGCGTGCTGGTGATGGGCCTGGGCGTGGCCGGCCTGCAGGCACTGGCCACCGCGCACCGGCTTGGCGCGATCACCGAAGGCTACGACGTGCGTCCGGAAACCCGCGAGCAGGCGCAGTCGGTCGGCGCGCGCTTCGTCGACACCGGCATCGACGCACGCGGCGAGGGCGGCTATGCGCGCGAACTCAGCGCCGAGGAGCGGGCCAAGGCCGCGGCGGTGCTGACCCAGCACATCCAGCAGGCCGATCTGATCATCACCACCGCCAACGTGCCCGGGCGCACCGCGCCGATCCTGATCGACCGCGAGCAGATCGCCGGCATGAAGCCCGGCGCGGTGATCGTGGATCTCGCCGCCGACAGCGGCGGCAACTGCGAAGGCTGCGTGCCGGGGCAGACCGTGGAGGTCGGACCGGTCACCCTCGTCGCCCCGCGCAACGTGCCTTCGGCGTTGGCCCAGCACGCCAGCGAGCTGTACGCCAAGAACCTGCTGGGGCTGCTCGACCTGCTGGTGCGCGACGGCGCACTGGCGCCGGACTTCGACGATGCGGTGGTCGCCGGCACCGCGCTCACCCATGACGGCCGCCTCTGCCACCCACCGGTGCCGGCTGCCGCGCCCGTTCCCACCAAGGAGTCCTGAGTCATGTCCCTCGATCTGTCGATGAGCTGGCTGATCGCGTTGTACGTGTTCATGCTGGCCGCGTTCACCGGCTACGAAGTGATCGGCAAGGTGCCGTCGATCCTGCACACGCCGCTGATGTCCGGGTCCAACTTCGTCCACGGCATCGTCGTGGTCGGCGCGATGCACGCGCTGTTCAATGCCGACACCGTCGCCGGCCAGGCGATCGGTTTCGTCGGCGTGCTGCTGGGCGCCGGCAATGCCGCCGGCGGCTACGTGGTCACCGACCGCATGCTGGCGATGTTCAAGCCCAGCGCCGCGCCAGCCGCGAAGGAGTAGCGCCATGCTCTCGCTCCTGGTGGAACTGAGCGGGTTCGCCGCCGCGTTGCTGTTCATCCTCGGCCTCAAGCGCATGTCCTCGCCGGTGACCGCGCTGCGCGGCATCGTCCTGGCCGGGATCGGCATGCTGGTGGCGGTGGCCGCCGCCTTCGGCTATCTCGCCGACCTGCAGCCCGCGGCGCGTCCGCACGCGCTGACCAACCTCGCACTGGCGCTGCTGGCGTTGCTGCTGGGCGGTGCCTGGGCCTGGCGCAGCGGCCGCCGTGTCGCGGTGACCGCGATGCCGCAGATGGTGGCGCTGTACAACGGCATGGGCGGCGGCGCCGCCGCGGCGGTGGCCGCGGTCGCGCTGACCG
>NZ_AQOK01000853.1:0-2123 GCF_000364645.1 Xanthomonas sp. SHU 308
CGCACTTCCGCATGACCGCGAACCAGAACCTGGTCATCGCCGGCGTTCCCGCCGCGCAACGCGAGGCGATCGACGCGCTGGTGCGCGCGCATGCGCTGGACGCCGGCAACCGCGCACCCACCGCGCTGGCGCGCGCGGCGATGGCCTGCGTGGCCCTGCCCACCTGCGGCCTGGCGATGGCCGAGGCCGAGCGCTACCTGCCGGCCTTCGCCGCGCAGCTGCAGCCATTGCTGGCGCGCCACGGCCTGCAGGACGCGCCGATCCTGCTGCGCCTCTCCGGTTGCCCGAACGGCTGCTCGCGGCCCTACCTGGCCGAGATCGCCCTGGTCGGCAAGGCGCCGGGCCGCTACAACCTGATGCTCGGCGGCGACCACCGCGGCCAGCGCCTCAACACCCTGTACCGCGAGAACATCGCCGAGCCGGAGATCCTCGCCGCGCTGGAACCGCTGTTCGCGCGCTATGCCAACGAGCGGCATGAGGACGAGCGCTTCGGCGATTTCCTGCACCGCACCGGCGTGGTCGAGTTGCCCGCCTATCCCACCCACCGTCACCTGATTCCGTCGGAACTGCACGCATGAGCGCTCTGCCCGCCGCCTCCCAAGACGCCTCCGCCAACGCACCGGTGCCGGCCCTGGATCTCGATGCCGCCAATGCGCTGCTGGCGACGCTGTCCGCGCCGGAGCGCGTGGCCTGGGCGCTGCAGCACGGCCCGGCCGAAGCGGCGCTGTCGTCCAGCTTCGGCGCGCAATCGGCCGCCACCCTGCACCTGCTGACCCGGCAGCGCCCGGACATCCCGGTGATCCTGATCGACACCGGCTACCTGTTCGCCGAGACCTACCGCTTCGCCGACGCGCTGACCGAGCGGCTCAAGCTCAATCTCAAGATCTATCGCCCGCTGGTCAGCCGCGCCTGGATGGAAGCGCGCCACGGCCGCCTGTGGGAACAGGGCATGGTCGGCATCGAGCAGTACAACAACCTGCGCAAGGTCGAGCCGATGCGCCGCGCCCTGGACGAACTGAAGGTCGGCACCTGGTTCACCGGCCTGCGCCGCAGCCAGTCCGACAGCCGCGCGCAGACCCCGTTCGTGCAGAAGCGCGGCGAGCGCTACAAGATCAACCCCATCGCCGACTGGAGCGACCGCGACCTGTGGCAATACATGCAGCAGCACGACCTGCCCTATCACCCGCTGTGGGAACAGGGCTACGTCTCCATCGGCGATTTCCACACCACCCGCCGCTGGGAACCGGGCATGCGCGAGGAAGACACCCGCTTCTTCGGCCTCAAGCGCGAATGCGGGATCCACGAGGATCTGTGAGACGTCCCAGCACACGTTCGGGCTTTTTGTAGGCGCGGCGTCAACTGCGACAGGCGTTACCGGCCACACCGCGTCTTTTCAGTAGAAGCGGCTTCAGCCGCGACCGGGTTTCATGGGAACGCCCGGTCGCGGCTGAAGCCGCTTCTACGGCTCAGAATCCCGGTCTCCTGCAGGTGCCGACAGCACTGGCTGCGCCTTGTGGGAGGGACTTCAGTCCCTACTGCACAAGGTCGGATGCGCCGGTGGTGTCGCTTGTCGCAGCGGAATCACCGTAGCTTCCGACCTCGACCTGCTAAGCCCCCACCACCGGCTCCCGCCGCAGCACCAGCACCCAGTCCAGCGCCAGCATCAGCAGCAAGGACACACCCACCAGCGGAAACAGCATCCCGCCCAGCACCAGCAGCGCAACCACGCCGCGCAGCGTGCGCCGGTCCGCGGGCAGCGGCGGCACCCCGAGCCCGCCCTGCGGGCGCCGCTTCCACCACATCACCGCCGCGCTCACGCACAGCAGCACGATGCCCAGGCAGGCCACGATCAGCACGATCTGGTTGAGCGCACCGTACTCCTGACCGAGGTGCACGTTGATGCCCCACTCCAGCGTCTTGGCCAGCGGGCCGTAGTCGGCGTAGCGCATGTCCAGCAGCACCTGGCCGCTGTACTGGTCCAAGTGGATCACCCGCTGCTGCGCCAGGTCCGGCGGATACACCGAAGCGGTATAGACCCCACGTGCGCCGCGCGGCAGCGCGACGCTGTAGCCGGGCGCGATGCCGCGCGCCTGGAACCGCGCCACCGCCGCATCCAGGCCGAT
>NZ_AQOK01000854.1:0-3192 GCF_000364645.1 Xanthomonas sp. SHU 308
TCCACCCGCAGCCCGGACGGATAGCCGTAGTGATGGCCATTGGCCAGGCGGTTGACCTGCGCGCCCCAGAACCACGACCACGGCATCCCGGTCAGCGCCAGGAACAGCAGCAGCACCCCGACCACGCTGCCGGTAAGCGCATGCAGATCGCGCCAGAACAGCCGCTGCGCCGGCCGCCCGCGCACCGTGGTCACGCCGCCGCGGCGCCCGCGCGGCCACCACAGGTACACGCCGGTGAACACCAGCAGGATCGCCCAGCCAGCGGCCACCTCGATCAGCGCATTGGCGAACCAGCCGACGTAGTCGAGGCTGTGCAGGCGGCGGATCGTCCAGGCCACGGTGCCGTGCTCGGGCAACTGCCCCAGCACCCGCGCCCGGTACGGGTCCACGTACACGACCTCGCGGCGGCCATCGGCGGTGGCGATGGTCACTTCCGCCGAGGCATCGCGCCGCGGCGGCGTGGTGTAGCGCAGTGCGTGGCCCGGTTGCGCGGCCAGCGCCGCGTCCAGCAGCCGCTGCGGCGCCAGCGTCTGCGCGTGGGCGGGTACCGGCACGGTCTTCAGCGCGCGGTGGAAGTAGCCGTCGATCGGCTGCTGATAGACGAAGGCCGCACCGGTCAACGCCAGCCAGACCAGCAGCGGCAGTACCAGCAGGCCGGCATAGAAATGCCAGCGCCACACGGCGCGGTAGAAGCGTGCCGGCGCCACAGCGGAAGCGGGAGAGTGCGTCGCCATCACCAGCCCCAGCTCAGCGTGGCGTACAGCGCGCGGCCGTCGCCGGGCGAGTAGCCGGAGGACCCGCTGTCGTACCAGGCGTAGACGTAGTGCCGGTCGGTCAGGTTCTTCAGTTGCAGCGACACTTCGCGCTGCGCACGCCAGCGCCAGGTCGCGCCGAGATTGGCCAGCGCGTAGCCGCCGTAGCGGCCGAGGGTGTTGCTGCGCTCCACGTAGTAATCGCCCTGTGCGTTGCCCCAGGCCGACAGTGTCAGCCGCGGCGTGGCCTGCCAGTCGATGCCGGCGTTGGCCAGGTAGTGCGGCACGTTCTCGATTTCCTTGCCGCGTGTGGCCGGCGCGCTCGGGTCGGGGGTGACGATGACCGCGCGCTGCCGCGAATACGCCAGCCACAGCGTCCAGCGCTCGTCCGGACGCAGGTTCAGTTGCGCATCCCAGCCGCGGCGCAGGGTCTTGCCGACGTTACCGACCTCGCCGGTGCCGACGCTGCCGTTCACGCCCAGGATGGTGGCCACTTCGTCGGAGGCGCGCTGCTCCCAGTAGGCCACGCGTGCGTCCCAGCGCTGCTGCGCACCGGCGAACTTCAGGCCGGTCTCCCAGCCATCGTTGTAGGACGGTGCCAGGTTGCGCGCCTGGGTACGGTAGGCGCCGTTGCCGCTGCCGATCTGGAACGTGCGGCCGATGTTGGCGTACAGGCTGGCCTGCCCAGTGAGCGCGTACACCGCGCTGAACTTGGGTTGGCGGATCGTGCCGTAGGCGTAGGCCGGATAGCGCGCGCCGCTGGCGAGGTCGCGGAACTGCCCGCCGACCCGATCAACCCGGTAGCCCGGCACCAGTTGCAGGCGTTCGGTCGGGCGCAGCACCGCCTGCACGTAGGCGCCTTCGGTATGCAGATCGAAGTCCCAGTCGCGCAACGGCGCGGTGCGCACGCGTGCCACCGTGCGATAACGCTGCGAGAGATTGTCCTGCCACTGCGCGTCGACCCCGCCCTCCAGCGCAAAGGCGTCGGCACGCGCCAGCGCCGGGCGCCAGCTCAGCTTGACCAGCACGCCGCGCTGGCGCTCGTCGGTGTCGCGCTCCTGCTGCGCGCCGGCCGCGGTGAAGCGCACCCAGCGCTGGTTGTCGTAGCGGTTCCAGTACGCCTTGGCGCTGCCCTGCACGGTCTCGGCCAGGCGAGCGTCCAGATGCAGCGACACCTGCGTGGTGTGGCGCTGGCTGCGGTCGTCGCGCGCGTAGTCGGGGGAACTGCGTGGCGCGCGCTGCGCGGTGGCGTAGTCCAGATACCCCGCCTCCAGCGCCGTGTTGCGGTAGTCGCGCGCGCTGAGTCCGGCACGCCAGCGCCCGTCCGGATCGGTGTAGAACCACTTGCCGGCGAACGCATGCTTGCGCGCGTCGGCATGGTCGCGATAGCCGTCGCTGTCGCGCCAGGCGCCGAAGTAGTTCTGGCTCCAGGCGCCGCGCTCGATGCCCTGCGTCGCCTGCACCTCGCGGGTGCCGAAGCTGCCGACGGTGACGCTGGCGCGGCCGTCGTTGCCGCCGCTGCGGGTCAGCACGTCGACGCTGCCGGCGATCGCGTTCAGGCCGTAGCGCGGGTCGTTGGTGCCGCGCACGATCTCGATCGCGGCGATGTCCAGCGGGAACACCGCATCCAGGTACGGCATGGCGCCGGCATTGTCGTTGCTGGGCACGCCGTCGATCAGCAACTTGACCGCATTGATCCGGCCTTCGCCGTTGAAGCCGCGGAAGGAGAAGCGCCCGGCGTCGGTGCCCATCTTGAACTGGGTCACCTGCACGCCGGGCGCGCGCATCAGCAACTCCCAGCTGTAGTCCACATGCTGGTCCTGCAGCAGATCGCCGCCGAGGATGTCGACGGAACTGAACACGCTGCGCGCGCTGGAACCGGCGGCGAGCGGCGAGGTGGCCTGGACCTTGCCCAGGGTCAGCACGGAATCGCCGGCGGCGCCGGGCGGCGCGTCGGCGGCATGGGCGGGCGCGGCCGCGGCGAGACACACACAACAGCACGCCACCACCGGTGGCATGGCAGGAAAACGGAACATGGCGAAAACTCCATCGGCACGAGGGCGTGCCGCAGCGGCGCCGCGGCACGGGAACGGCAACCCGTGGATCAGGAGAACAGCGGTGGTCCGCGCGGCGGGTGTGCGCGGCGTGCGGCGGCCGTGACGACAAGGCTGTGCCGCGCCGCCACCGGCACTGGCGGACAGCGCCAGGGCAGCAACGCCAGCAACAGCACTACCCACGGCAGCAGCCGCGCGGCAAGCAGGCAGTAATCGCAGGCTGGCGCGTGCGCCAGGCCGGCATCGTCGTGGTGGCCGCCATGCGCCGCCGAGACCGCTCCCGCCAGCGCCGCCAGACGCAGGCCGCTACTGGTGCACAGCGCCTGGTCCTGCAACGCCGCCGCCTCGGCCTGCGCCTGCCGCCACTGGCTGATCGGCGGCGCCAG
>NZ_AQOK01000855.1:0-2335 GCF_000364645.1 Xanthomonas sp. SHU 308
CGGCGAGCACGGCCCAACACGACGGCAGCTGGCGGAGACGGACCATCTGCGCATTCTAGAGGGTGCGACGGCCATTGAAACGCGTGCGATGCCGTGTGCGGCGAAGTGACGCATGCACGTCGTGGCGGTGCCGGACCGGCAGCGTCCTCGGTCGGTAGACCGAAGCCCCGGCGGCCGCTACCGCCCCCGGAGCACGGCCGCATCGCCATCGTCCTGCCGCCGCCCAGGCGCCCGGCAAGGTGGTCCATCCGCTGCCTGGCCGGACCATGCGCTCTGTGCAGATCGAGGACGGGCCGGCGTTTCCGACGCGGCGGCGACCATCGCGGGCGCCGCGCACCGCCGTGTCCGGCGAGCGCGGCGCTTGCATGGCGCCCCGATTGCGGCACCATCGGCCGCGGCCGCGTGCAGGATTCCGGCACGGCCGCCCTTGTTCCGTCCCACTCAGCGAGCCGCCCCATGCCCACCATCACGATCTACCACAACCCCGCCTGCGGCACCTCGCGCAACGTGCTCGGGCTGATCCGCAACAGCGGCGTCGAGCCGACCGTGATCGAATACCTGAAGACCCCGCCCGACCGCGCCACCCTGCAGACGCTGGCGGCGGCCAGCGGGCTGCCGCTGCGCGACCTGATCCGGCAGAAGGGCACGCCCTATGCCGAGCTGGGACTGGACGACCCGACGCTGGACGATGCCGCGCTGCTGGAGGCCATGCTGCAGCACCCGATCCTGCTCAACCGGCCGATCGTGGTCAGCCCACTGGGCACGCGCCTGTGCCGGCCATCGGAGACGGTGCTGGAAATCCTGCCGACGCCGCAGCGCGGCGCCTTCGCCAAGGAGGACGGGACGCCGCTGGTCGACGCGCAGGGCCGCTGGGTGGGCTGACCAGGCGACACCGCCGGCGCAGCCGATTCGCTAAGCGCAGGTGCAGCGCACGCGAGCACCATGTGAACGCCGCGTCGGCAAAAACCGTGACAGGTACCATAGACTGCGTGCCTTTCCGCCCGAGTCGCGCCGCATGTCTCCCGTCGAACCCGCCGCCGACCCGGTCTATTGCGCGGCCAAGCCCCGCAACGAAGCGCTGCGGCTGGACGCCTTGCACAGCTACGCGATCCTGGACACCCCGCGCGAGCCGGCGTTCGACGACATCACCCGGCTGGCCGGGCTGATCTGCCAGGCACCGATCGCGGTGGTCAACCTGATCGACAGCGAGCGCCAGTGGTTCAAGAGCGAGATCGGGCTGGGCACGCGCGAAACGCCGCTGGCGACCTCGCTGTGCGCGCACGCTCTGCTCGAGGACGACCTGCTTCTGGTGCCGGATACCCGCGAGGACCCGCGCTTCGCCTGCAATCCGCTGGTCACCGGCGAGATGCGCCTGCACTTCTATGCCGGCGCGCTGCTGAAGACCTCCGACGGTCTGGCCCTTGGCACCGTCTGCGTGCTGGACCGGCGCCCGCGCCAACTCAGCTACGAGCAGATCGAAGCGCTGCGCGCGCTGGCGCGGCAGGCGATGGGCCAACTGGAACTGCGCAAGGCGCTGCATCTGGCGCAGGAATCCGACCATTACCGCAGTCGCCTGATGGCCATCGCCGGCCACGACCTGAAGACCCCGCTGCGTACCGCGTCCTATGCGCTGAGCAAGCTGCAGCGCCAGCAGGACGCGGCGCAGGATGGGTCGCTGGAGACCGCACGTACCGCCTTGAACCAGGTCGCCAGCGGGCTCGACCAGCTCGCCACCAACGCCGCCGCCGGCGAGCTGCGCCTGCCGGCGCTGCAGACCCTGGCCCTGGCCGACGTGCTGGCACCGATCCTGGCCACCTGGCAGCCGCAGGCCGCGGCCAAGGGCGTGCAGCTGCGCAGCGTGCCGACGTCCTTGCGCGTGCTCAGCAGCGCGGCCTTGCTGTCCACGTTGCTCGGCAACCTGCTCGGTAACGCGGTCAAGTACACCGCGCAGGGCAAGGTGCTGATCGGCTGCCGGCGCCGCGGCGACCAGGTGGCGGTGGAGATCATCGACCGCGGCATCGGCATGGACGAAGAGGGCCTGCGCACCTTGTTCCAGGCCTTCCGCCAGGCCGACCCGCGCAGCGACGGCCTCGGCCTGGGCCTGTGGATCGTGCGCCGCGCCGCCGAGACCCTGGGTTGCACCGTGGAAGTGCGCAGCCAGCCGGGCCACGGCAGCCACTTCACCGTGCTGCTGCCGGCGGCGAGCACGGACGCCTGACGCCCGAGCCACGCTGGCGCAGGTGTACTTGCGCTGGCGACCGTCCCCTCATCCGCCCCTTCGGGTCACCTTCTCCCCGGGGGGGAGAAGGAAGATGTCAAGCGCAGCCGCGCAGCG
>NZ_AQOK01000856.1:0-13290 GCF_000364645.1 Xanthomonas sp. SHU 308
GGCGCAGGCGCTGGTCGGCAGCGCGCGGGCGGCAGAGGCGCCGACGCTGGGCGTGCAGGCCGCGGCCACGCGCGAGCGCAGCGTCACCCCCAAGCCGGGGCTGCGCGACGCCGATACGCTGGGGTTCAGCGCCAGTTGGGAGCCTGACTTCTGGGGCAAGGTCCGGCGCAGCATCGAACAGGCCGGCGACAACGCCCAGGCCAGCGCCGCCGATCTGGCGCAGGCGCGGCTGTCGCTGCAGGCCGCGGTGGTCGCCGATTACCTGCAGTTGCGCTTCGACGACCAGACCCTGGCGCTGTACCAGCGCACCCTCGCCGGCTACCGCGACGCGCTGCGGCTGACCCAGGCGCGGGTGCGCGCCGGCGTTGCCAGCGACGCCGATGTGGCCGCGGCCGAGGCCACCCTGCACAGCACCGAAGCCGCATCGACCGATCTGGCGCTGTCGCGCCGGCAACTGGACCACGCGCTGGCGGTGCTGCTCGGCCGAACCCCTTCCGAGTTCTCGCTGGCGGCCAGCGACGCACCGCTGCCGGCGCTGCCGCCAACGCCGAAGGCCCTGCCCTCGGTGCTGCTGCAGCGGCGCCCGGACATCGCCGGCGCCGAACGGCGCATGGCCGCGGCCAACGCCGGCATCGGCATGGCCGTGGCGGCCTGGTTCCCGACCTTGTCGCTGAGCGCCAGCGGCGGCTACGACGGTGCCGGGCTGGCCTCGCTGCTGAGCGTGCCGAACCGGGTCTGGGCGGTGGGCGCAGCGCTGGCCGGCACGCTGTTCGACGGCGGCGCCCGCCACGCGCAGCGCGCGCAGGCGCAAGCCGTGTTCGATGCCGCGGCCGCCAGCTACCGGCAGACCGTATTGAGCGCGTTCCAGGGCGTGGAGGACCAGCTCGCCGCCACGCGCGAACTGGCGCGCGAGGAGCAGCAACAGCGGCGCGCCGCCGACGCCGCGCAGCAGGCCGAGCGCGTGCTGATGGACCAATACCGCGCCGGCACCGCCCTGTACAGCGCCGTGATCACCGCCCAGGCCAACGCGCTGGAAGCGCAACGCACCCTGCTGCAAGTGCAAGCGCGCCAGTTCGGCGCCCAGGTCGCGCTGCTGGTCGCGCTGGGCGGCGACTGGGACAGCGCCCGTCTCCCCGTCGTGCGCGGCGCCTCGCCGGGCGCCACGCCGGCTCCTGTCCTCCCGGAGTAACCCATGTCCACCGCCGCGCCCACCCGCCCCGCCGATCCGCCACCGCGCCATGCCATGCCACGGCGGCGCTGGCCATTCGTCGCCGCCGCAGTGCTGGTCGCGCTGCTGCTGGCGGTATGGTTGCGCCCGCGCCACGCACCGACCAAGGCCACGCCGCCGGTGCCGGTGACCAGCGCGCCGGTGCTGCGCAAGGACGTGCCGATCCGCCAGACCGGGATCGGCACGGTGCTGCCGATCGCCTCGGTGACCGTGCACTCGCGCATCGATGGGCAACTGATCGACGTGGGCTTCAGCGAAGGCCAGGACGTCAAGGCCGGGCAGGTGCTGGCACGGCTGGATCCGCGCACCGACCGGGCGCAACTGGCCGCGGCCACCGCGCAACTGGCCAAGGACAAGGCGCAGCTGGGCAATGCGCAGGCCGACCTGCAGCGCTACACGCAACTGCTGCAGGACAACGCCACCACCCGCCAGACCCTGGACACGCAGAAGGCGCTGGTCACGCAACTGCGCGCCACCCTGCAGAGCGATGCGGCGGCGATCGACAACGCGCGGGTGCAACTGGACTTCACCACCATCCGCGCGCCGATCGACGGCCGCGCCGGCGCGCGCCTGGTCGATCCGGGCAACATCGTCCACGCCAGCGATGCCGGCGGCCTGGTGGTGCTGAACCAGATCGACCCGATCGCCGTGCAGTTTACTCTGCCCGAAAGCGCCTTCCAGCAGATCAACCGCGCACTGCAGGCCGCGCCGGCCAGCGTGGGCGTGGACGCGGTCGAGCACGGCAGCGGACAGGTACTGGCGCACGGCACGCTGGCCCTGCTCAACAACCAGATCGACACCAGCACCGGCACCATCGCGATGAAGGCGCACTTCCCCAATTCCGGGCACACGCTGTGGCCGGGGCAGACGGTGGACGCGCGCATCACCCTGGGCATGCGCAGCGGCGCGCTGGTGGTGCCGAGCGCGGCGGTGCAGCGCAGCCAGGACGGCGAGTTCGTATACGTGGTCGGCAACGACGGCAGCGTGCGCGACCAGCCGGTGCAGGTACTGGACGATGCCGATGGCGAGAGCGTGATCGGCCAGGGCCTGCAGGCCGGCCAGCGCGTGGTGGTCGATGGGCAATACCGCCTGCACCCGGGGGCGAAAGTGGTGGAAGCCAAGCCGGCCAAGCACGCCAAGCCCGCCGCGGCGGGAGCGCACGCGTGAGCGTCTCGGCCGCCTTCATCAAACGCCCGATCGGCACCTCGCTGCTGGCCATGGCGTTGCTGTTGCTGGGCCTGGTGGCCTGGCCGCTGCTGCCGGTGGCGCCGCTGCCGCAGGTCGATTTCCCCACCATCCAGGTCTCGGCCAGCCTGCCCGGCGCCAGCCCGCAGACCATGGCCTCGAACGTGGCGCAGCCGCTGGAGCGGCAGCTGTCGCTGATTCCGGGCCTGAGCCAGATGACTTCGACCAGCGCGCTCGGCTCGACCCAGGTGACGCTGCAGTTCGACCTGGACCGCAACATCGACGCTGCCGCGCTCGATGTGCAGACCGCGATCAACGCCGCGTCCGGGCAATTGCCGAGCGCGCTGCCGAGCGCGCCGAGCTTCCGCAAGATCAACCCGGCCGAATCGGCGTCGCTGATCCTGGCGGTGCAATCGCGGGTGTTGCCGCTGACCCAGGTCAACGACTACGCCGACAACGTGCTCGCGCAGCAGATCTCGCGCATCTCCGGGGTGGGCCTGGTCAACCTGTACGGTGCGCAGAAGCCGGCGGTGCGCGTGCAGGTGGATCCGGCCAAGCTGGCGGCGCTTGGCCTGAGCCTGGAGGACATCCGCTCGGTGATCGCCACCACCACGGTGAACGCGGCCACCGGCTCGATCGACGGTGCACGCCAGGCCTTCACTGTCTCCACCAACGATCAACTGCTGCAGAGCCAGGCCTGGAACGACGCGGTGCTGGCCTGGCGCAACGGCGCGCCGATCCGCGTGCGCGACGTCGGCACCGCGGTGGACGGGCCGGAGAACGCCAAGATCGCCGCGTGGGGCTACGCCGGCGCCGCCGCGCCGGCCGACAGCGGCATCGTCGATGGCCGCGCGATCATGATCGCCATCACCAAGCAGCCCGGCGCCAACGTCATCGACACGGTGGACCAGGTCAAGGCCGCGCTGCCCAGGCTGATGGCGTCGATCCCGCCCAGCGTCAGCGTCAAGATCCTCGCCGACCGCACGCAGAACATCCGCGCCTCGGTCAGGGACGTGGAGTTCACCCTGCTGCTCTCGATCGTGCTGGTGGTGGCGGTGATCTTCGTGTTCCTGCGCAGCGCGGTGGTCACCCTGATCCCGAGCCTGACCGTGCCGCTGGCGATCCTCGGCACCGCCGCGCTGATGTACGTGCTCGGCTACAGCCTGGACAACCTGTCGCTGATGGGCCTGACCATCGCCGTCGGCTTCGTGGTGGACGATGCCATCGTGATGCTGGAGAACATCTACCGACACATCGAGGACGGCATGGCGCCGCTGCAGGCGGCACTGCAGGGCGCGGCCGAGATCGGCTTCACCCTGGTCTCGATCTCGGTGTCGCTGGTGGCGGTGTTCATCCCGTTGCTGCTGATGGGCGGCATCGTCGGCCGGCTGTTCCGCGAGTTCGCGGTGACCGTGAGCCTGACCATCCTGGTGTCGTTGCTGGTGTCGCTGACCCTGACCCCGATGCTGTGCGCGCGCCTGCTCAAGCCGCACGCCGAGCAGGCGCAGGGACGCCTGGCGCGCGCGTTCGAGCGCGGCTTCGACGCGCTGCTGGCGGCCTACCGGCGCGGCCTGGAGACGGTGCTGCGGCACCCGCGGCTGACCCTGGCCAGCTTCCTGCTGACCGTGGCCACCAGCGTGGCGCTGTTCGTGGTGATGCCCAAGGGCTTCTTCCCGCAGCAGGACACCGGCTTCATCTCCGGCACTGCCGATTCGGCGCAGGACTCGTCCTCGGCGGCGATGCGCACGCGCATGCTGCAACTGGCCGACATCATCCGCCGCGACCCGGACGTGCTGTCCTTCGGCATGCAGACCGGCGCCAGCACCTTCAACTCCGGCACCTTCTCGATCGCGCTCAAGCCCAAGGACGCAGGCCGCACCGCCAGCGCCGACCAGGTGATCGCGCGGCTGCGCAAGCGCCTGGCGCACGTGCAGGGCGTCACCCTGTTCATGCAGGCCGGGCAGGACATCAACGTCGGCGGCCGCCTGGCCCGCACCCAGTACCAGTACACCCTGACCGACGCCAACCTGGACGAGCTCAACACCTGGGCGCCGAAGCTGCTGAAGGCGTTCCGGGCGCTGCCGCAACTGACCGACGTGGCCTCCGACCAGCAGAACGCCGCGCCGATCGCCAGCCTGACCATCGACCGCCAGCGCGCGGCCAGCTTCGGCATCACCCCGCAGCAGATCGACGCGACCATCAACGACGCCATCGGCCAGCGCCAGGTCGCGCAGTACTTCACCCAGCTCAACAGCTACCACGTGGTGCTGGAAGTGACGCCGGCGCTGCAGGGCGATCCGTCGCTGTTCCAGCGGCTGTACCTGACCTCGCCGCTGACCGGCAAGCAGGTGCCGCTGTCCACCTTCGCCACGCTCGACACCAGCAAGACCGGCTACCTGTCGGTGAGCCACCAGGGCCAGTTCCCGGCGGTGACCATCTCCTTCAACCTGGCGCCGGGCGCGGCGCTGGGCGATGCGGTGGACGCGATCCAGCAGGCCCAGGCGCAGCTGCGGGTGCCGGCCACGCTCAGCGGCAGCTTCCAGGGCACGGCGCAGGCGTTCAGCGCCTCGCTGCGCACCCAGCCGTACCTGATCCTGGCGGCTTTGATCGCGGTCTACATCGTGCTCGGCCTGCTCTACGAGAGCTACATCCACCCGCTGACCATCCTCTCCACCCTGCCCTCGGCCGGCGTCGGCGCGCTGCTGATCCTGATGGCCGGCGGCTACGACTTGAGCGTCATCGCGATGATCGGCATCATCCTGCTGATCGGCATCGTCAAGAAGAACGGGATCATGATGGTGGACTTCGCCCTGCATGCCGAACGCGAACGCGGGCTGTCCTCGCGCGATGCGATCTTCGAGGCCTGCCTGATGCGCTTCCGGCCGATCATGATGACCACCCTGTGCGCCCTGCTCGGCGGCCTGCCGCTGATGCTCAGCCACGGCGCCGGGTCGGAACTGCGGCGGCCGCTGGGCTATGCGATGGTCGGCGGGCTGCTGCTGTCGCAACTGCTGACCCTGTTCAGCACGCCGATCGTGTACCTGTACCTGGACCGCCTGCACGGCTGGTACCTGCATCGGCGCCAGGCACGTCGCGCACGCACTGCCGCGCCGAAGGCGCTGCAGCCATGAAGGTGCTGATCGTCGAGGACGAGCGCAAGACCGCCGACTACCTGCAGCAGGGACTGAGCGAACAGGGCTGCACGGTCGACGTGGCCTACGACGGCATCGACGGCCAGCACCTGGCCCTGCACTACGACTTCGACGTGATCGTGCTCGACGCGATGCTGCCGGGCCTGGACGGCTTCGCCATCCTGCGCTCGCTGCGTTCGGTGAAGAGCACGCCGGTGATCATGCTCACCGCGCGCGACAGCGTGGAGGACCGGGTCAAGGGCCTGCGCGAGGGCGCCGACGACTACCTGATCAAGCCGTTCTCCTTCATCGAACTGCTGGCGCGGCTGCAGGTGCTGGCGCGGCGCGGCCGCGCCCAGGAAAGCACGCTGCTGCGCGTGGGCGAGCTGCAGATCGACATGATCAGCCGCAAGGCCATGCGCGGCCGGCAGCGGCTGGACCTGACCGCCAAGGAGTTCGCGCTGCTGGCGGTGCTGGCCCGGCACCAGGGCGAGATCCTGTCCAAGACCGCGATCGCCGAGATGGTCTGGGACATGAACTTCGACAGCAACACCAACGTGGTGGAAGTGGCGATCAAGCGCCTGCGCGCCAAGATCGACGTGCCGTTCGACGCCCCGCTGCTGCACACCGTGCGCGGCATGGGCTACGTGCTGGAAGAACGCGAGGACGCGGCCGGGTGAGCGCGCCGGCGCGGCCCTCGATCGCGCTGCGCCTGGCCGGCCTGTTCGCGGCCACCGCGCTGCTCGGCTTCGCCCTGATCGGGCTGGTGCTGCACCAGGTGCTGGAGCACGAACTGCGCCGCCACCAGCGCGAGGAACTGCGCTCGCGCATGGACGCGGTGCAGTACATGCTGGTCAACAGCCGCTCGCCGGACCTGGCCGCACATGCGCGCACGCGCCTGGCCAGCGTCTCCAGCGCGCCGGACCTGCGCTTCTGGCTGTGGAGCGAGGACCCGGCGTTCCGCTACGGGCGCGGCGCCGAGGCGATGGCGGCGGCCACGCGCGGCCGCAGCGGCCTGGTGCGCATCGGCGATCCGCAGACGCTGGGCATCGCCGACGTGCAGCCGCTATCGTGGCAGGCCATCGGCCAAACACTGCCGGCCACGCCGGTGCGCCCGCCGGTGCAGCTGATCGCGGCCATGGACAGCGCACCGTTCGCGCTGACCCGGCGCCGCTTCGACATCGCCCTGGCGCTGGTCACGCTGGCCGGCACTGCGCTGGTCGGCGCGCTGGGCTACTGGACCGCCAAGCTCGGCCTGCGCCCGGTGCAGCGGCTGTCGGCCGATGCCCAACGCATCGGCCCGCACGACCGGCGGCGCCTGGACCTGCCGCGGCTGCCGCGCGAACTGGAGGACCTGGGCGCCTCGTTGAACGCGGCCTTCGACCGGCTCGATGCCGCCTATGCGCAGCAGGAAAGCTTCAATGCCGACGTCGCCCACGAACTGCGCACGCCGCTGGCCAGCCTGATCGGCCAGACCCAGGTGGCGCTGACCCGCCACCGCGACGCGCAACAGTTACGCCAGGTACTGCAGTCGAACCTGGAGGAACTGGAACGGCTGCGCGCGATCGTCGCCGACATGCTGTTCCTGGCCCGCGCCGAGCAGGGCCAGCGTGCGCGCCAGTGCGAGGACGCGTCGCTGGCCGAGGAAGTCGGCAAGACCGTGGAGTTCTTCGAGGTGCTGCTGGACGAGGCCGGCTTGCAGGTGGAGGTGCGCGGCGACGTGGTGGTGCCGGTCGAGAAGTCGCTGCTGCGGCGCGCGCTGTCCAACCTGCTGCACAACGCCATCCAGCACTCGGCCGGTCACGCGCCGATCGTGGTGGAGATCGCGCAGCGCGGCGGCGAGGCGCTGATCGCCTTCTCCAATCCCAGCGTGGCGCTGGCGCCGGAACATCTGCAGCGCCTGTTCGATCGCTTCTACCGCGGCGACGCCGCCCGCGCCAACAGCCGCGAAAGCCACGGCCTGGGTCTGGCCATCGTCAAGGCGGTGGCGACCATGCACGGCGGGCGCGTGTTCGCGCAGCACCGCGACGGCATCACCACGATCGGGTTTTCGGTGGCGCTGGACGGCGCCGCTGCCGGCGTGCCGGCGCACGCCGCGCTGCGCTGGTAAGCCGCAGCGCCGCGCTCAGGCGGCCAGTGCGCGCGCCTGCAGCGCCGGCAGTTCGTGCGCGGTGCCGAAACGGCCCTTGGCATCGCGCTGGAGCTGCGCCAACGCGCAGTCCGGATCGTGGGTGAAGAACAGGCGCACATCGCGCGCCAGCGCGTCTTCCAGGAATGCGCGCTTCTCGTCGATCAGCAGTTCCGCATTGCGGTCGTAGCCCATGGTGATCGGCACGTGCACCCAGGAGCGGCCCGGGATCAGGTCGGCGCAGAACGCCACCCCGCCGTGCGACTGACCGTCCTCGCCGTGGCCGGGGCCGACGATCTCGGCCAGCATCAGCCCCGGCGTGTGGCCGTCGCTGAAGCGGAATCGCACCGCCTCACCGAGCGTACGCGAATACTCGCCGTCGACCAGCTCCAGCCTGCCGCTGGCCTCGAGCAGGCCGGGCAGCTCCGGGATGAAGCTGGCGCGGTCGCGCGGATGCGGGTGCAGCGCGCGTTGCCAGTGCGCCGCGCCGACCAGGAACTGCGCGTTGGGAAACAGCAGTTCCGGCGCGGCGCCCTCGCGGTACGCGGCCAGCAGCCCGCCGGCATGATCGAAGTGCAGATGGCTCAGCACCACCACGTCGATGTCGGTATGGGCGAAGCCGGCGTCCTGCAGCGAATCCAGCAGCACGTGGCGCGGCTCCTGCACGCCGTAGCGCTCGCGCAGCGCCGGCGCGAAGAACGCGCCGATGCCGGTCTCGAACAGCACGGTCTTGCCGGCCAGCGGACTGGCCAGCAGCGCGCGGCAGGCCAATGCGATGCGGTTGCCGTCATCGGGCGTGGCCCACTGCTGCCACATCGCCTTGGGCGCGTTGCCGAACATCGCGCCGCCGTCGAGTTTCTGCGAGTTGCCTTGGATGGACCAGAGTTTCATGGGCGGGGATTCGGGATTGGGGATTGGGGATTCGCAAAACGCGCGTCAGGGCGCCGGCGCGGTCTGCAGCACTTCGGCGCTGCCGACCTCGTTGCGCGGGTCGCTGCCGCCGCTGAGCACGTTGCGGCGCTTGTCCCATTCCACGGTCTGCAGGTTGCCCCAGACGTGGCTGGAGCCGTGGCCGTCCTCGGCCGTGTCGCCGGGCAGCTTGAGCGTGTGCCCCATGGCTTCCAGGCCCTTGGCCGTGGCCGCGTCGAAGGTGCCGGTTTCGGCCTCGATCACGTCCGGCAGCCACTGGTGGTGGTAGCGCGGCAGCGCGGCGACCTGCTGCGCGCTGAGGCCGTCGTCGTAGCCGAGGATGCCGAGCAGCACCATGGTGATGATGCGGCTGCCGCCCGGGGTGCCGAGCACGATGGCCTTGTCCGCGTTCTCCATGAAGGTCGGCGACATCGAACTGAGCGGGCGCTTGCCCGGCTTGGGCGCGTTGGCCGCATAGCCCATCACCCCGAACGCGTTGGGCGTGCCCGGACGCAGCGCGAAATCGTCCATCTCGTTGTTGAGCAGCACGCCGGTGCCCTTGGGGATCAGCCCGGAGCCGTACAGCAGGTTGACCGTCTGGGTGGCGCCGACGCGGTTGCCCTCGCCGTCGATGATCGAGAAATGCGTGGTCTCGTCGTCTTCCAGCGGGGTCGGCTGGCCCGACAGCAGGTCGCTGGGCGTGGCCTTGTCCGGGTTGATCGTCGAGCGCAGGCCCACCGCATAATCCTTGCTGAGCAGGATGCGCTGCGGTACGTGGGTGAAATCCGGGTCGCCCAGGAAGAAGGTGCGGTCGCGGTAGGCGCGGCGCATCGCCTCCACGGTCAGGTGCACGCGGTGCACCGGGTCCATGGTCTTGAGGTCGTAGCCCTCCAGGATCTGCAGCATGCTGGCCAGGGCGATGCCGCCGGAGGACGGCGGCGGCGCGGTGGTGATGGTCCAGCCCTTGTAGTCGAAGCGGATCGGGGTGCGTTCCTTGATCGTGTAGCCGGCCAGTTCCTCCGCGGTCCAGCGCCCGCCGGCCTGCTTCACGCCGGCCAGCAGCTTCTTGGCGGTGGCGCCGCGGTAGAAACCGTCGAAGCCCTTGTCGGCCAGCAGTTGCAGCGTGTTGGCCAGTTCCGGCTGCTTGAACACGTCGCCCACCGCGATCGGCCGGCCGTTGCGCAGGTAGACCTCGCGGGTGCCGGGATAGCGCTCCATCACCTTGCGCCGCGACTGATAGCCCTCGGCCATGCGTGCGTAGACCGGGAAGCCGTCGCGGGCGATGCGGATCGCCGGCGCCAGCGACTGCCGCAGCGGCAGCCGGCCGTGCTTGGTCGCCAGTTCCACCAGCGCCGCCGGCAGCCCGGGGATGCCGGCCGACCACGGGCCGTTGATCGAGCGATCGCGGTCCAGCTCGCCCTTGGCGTCCAGGAACGCGGCCGGCGTCGCCGATTCCGGCGCGGTCTCGCGCGCGTCCAGCATCACGTCCTTGCCGGTCCGAGCGTCGTGCAGCAGGAAGAAGCCGCCACCGCCGAGGCCGGAGCTGATCGGTTCGACCACCGACAGCGTCGAGGACACCGCCACTGCGGCGTCGAAGGCATTGCCGCCCTCGCGCAGGATCTGCAGGCCGGCCTCGGTGGCCAGGCGATGGCCACTGGCGATCGCGGCGCCGGGCGGATGCGCGGCCGGGGCGGTGGCGGTCGCCTCGGCGACCGGCGCCTCGGCCCACGCCGACGGCGTCAGGACCAGGGCGAGCAGCAGGACACGGCGGACGAGGCTTCTCATGCGGCGGGGGGCTCCTGTGGGTACAACTCGGGGTGGTCGCGCTGCAGGCGCTGCAGCTTGGCCAGCAACTGGGCGTGGGTCTCCGGGATGGCCGGGTCGGGGTCGATGCACTCCACCGGGCACACCACCACGCACTGCGGCTCGTCGAAATGGCCGACGCATTCGGTACAGCGGGCGGGGTCGATCACGTAGATCGTCTCGCCCATGGCGATGGCCTGATTCGGGCAGGCCGGCTCGCAGACGTCGCAGTTGACGCAGAGCTCGTTGATCTTGAGGGACATGTGACGCACTTCGGCACTGACCGGGGCAGTTTACCGGATCGGGGCGGCACGGCCCTGCGTCGCGTTCTCCAGCGATAGCGGTTGCCGAAGGGAGCGACGGCTTGAACAACTCGGCCAAAGCTATTCATCACAAAAAAACCAATAAAAATCAGACAATTATCGCGATAACGAATTTACCTTGAAAATTTAATTTATTTGATTTAGGCAAATATTGCCATTTTGGCACCACCAGGCTATGCTAGCACCTCCAAGACAGGAGAAAGACCATGAAATAGTCCATTAGAAGCAAACAATCGCCCTCCCACTCCGAGCGCATGCAGCTCGGCTGGACGGGCCCGATACGGAGTGAACAAAGGAGTTACCCATGCACGCGACCAGTAACGACAGGGCAAGAATTACGACCCGGGTCACGGCTTACGCGCAGCAAGCGATTGAACAGGCAGCTGAGATGACAGCAACCACGACGAATCAGTTCGTCGCCCAAGCCGCACTACGGGAAGCCGAGAGGATCATCGAAGAACACGCGATCATCCGATTGAGCAAGAGTGACATGCATCGGTTTCTCGATGCGCTCGACAACCCGAAGCCGGCCAATGCGCGTCTCGCTGTCTCCTTGAAACAACACCTGGAGAACAGTAGCCATGACCCTGCAACTAGAAGTAGTACCGTTAAGTGGACACCTAAGCCGCGGTGATTTCGACTGCGGCGACGAGCAACTGAATGACTGGCTGCGCACCAAGGCGAGCCAGCATGAAAAGCGCGGACTCAGCCGCACGTACCTGGCAGTCCCGATGAAGGGAACGCTGGATACATGGGAAGAGGAAGGCTTCAAGGACATCGATGACACGACCGTCCTCGGCTTCTACGCCTTGTCCTCTGCCCAAGTCGTCAATACCGACCTTCCTGTCGGCAGCAAGCTACCGCGAAACGTCCCCGTGGTGCGCCTCGCGCGCTTGGCGGTGCATCAAAATCTCAAAGGCCGCGGCTTCGGCAAAATGCTGCTCATGGAAGCGCTTGTGCGTGCAGCGCAAGTAGGGCGAACCGTAGGAGTCGCCGGCTTATTCGTAGACGCCAAACCCGAAGCAGTCGGCTTTTACGAAAGCTTTGGATTCCAGGCAGCCGAATCGAACCCACTGAAACTCTGGATTCCCATGAGTTCCATTCTGGAGATCCTGACCAAGTAGTCCTCAGCGGCCGAGCCGCCGCGCCAGGGTGGTCTTGCCGGCGCCGGTGGGTCCGGTGATGAAGAACCGCATCGCCTGTGCCTGCCTGGCACCGCGCGGCGGCACCCGGCACATCCGCGCAGCGCAACCGCCCGTTGCGGGCGGCGCGGGATGGCGGAACCGGCGCGCAGCGGCGCGCCGGCCCGCGCAGGGCTTACTTGGCTTCGACGAAGATGTAGTCGGCGCCGGTCGGCTTGACCACGGCTTCGACGCGGGCGTTGTCGGCCGGGGCGCCGATGTAGACCACGCGCACGCCCTTCATGCTGTTCGCCTCGACCTTGGCGAACGCGGCGGCGATCAGGTCGGCCATCTTGGCCGACGCCGAGGAGCCGAACGCCAGCATGTTGCCCGGCTGGATGCCGCGGCCGATGGCGGTGGTGGCGCTTTCGACCTGGCGCTCGTACTTGGCCTGGAACTCCGGATCCGATTCCGGCGGCAGGTAGTACAGGAACGGGCTGTTGGTGACGTTGCCCATGTTCTGGATCGCCACTTCCTGCAGGTACTTCTTCCAGCCGGCGTCGTCGTCCTTGGCCGGGGCGGTCAGCGCGGGCTGCGCGTCGGCGGCCGGCTTGGCGGCTTCTTCCTTCTTGCAGGCGGTGAAGCCCAGGGCCAGCGAAGCGATCAGCAACGCGCGTGCGGTGGTGTTCATGGAACGGCTCCCTCTGTGTCGTCAGTGAATGGTGGTCGGCTCAGCGCTGCGCGGCGGCCTGGCGGGCCTGGACCAGCGCCTGCACCACCGACGGCGGCACAAAGCCGGAGACGTCCCCGCCCAGGCGCGCGATCTCGCGCACCAACGAGGACGAAATGAAGCTGTGTTGCTCGGCCGGGGTGAGGAACAGCGTCTCCACCTCCGGGATCAGATGCCGGTTCATGCTCGCCATCTGGAACTCGTATTCGAAATCCGACACCGCGCGCAGGCCGCGCAGCAGCACGCCGCCGCCGACCGAGCGCACGAAATGCGCCAGCAGGGTGTCGAAGCCCAGCACTTCCACGTTGCGGTGCCCGGCCAGCGCCTCGCGGGCCAGCGACACGCGCAGGTCCAGCGGCAGGGTCGGCCCCTTGGACGGGCTCTGCGCCACGCCCACGATCACCTGCTCGAACAGCGGCGCCGCACGGTTGACCAGATCGATATGGCCGTTGGTGATCGGATCGAAGGTGCCGGGATAGACGGCGATGCGGCTATGGGCCACGGTCATGCGTCGGGTACCGCGTGAAGGTCGCCGGGAAGTGTAGCAGCGGTGCGCCGGTACAGGGCAGCGCGCACCTCGCGGCTGCCGCCCTCACGGTACAGCGCCCAGGGCGCCGGCACTGCGGGCGCCTGCCCGGCCGGCGACTCCAGGTACAGCCAGGCGTCGGCCGCCAGCCGCGCCGGCAGGCGTTGCAGCACCGCGTCCCACAGCCCAGCGGCGAACGGCGGGGC
>NZ_AQOK01000857.1:0-15228 GCF_000364645.1 Xanthomonas sp. SHU 308
GCCAGCGCAGCGCATCGCCCTGCACCACCTGCACCTGGTCCTGCGCCTGCAGCCGCGCGACCGTGGCGCGCAACTGCGCCGCCTGGCCCGGATCGCGTTCGACCAGCACCGCGCCGGCCGCGCCGCGCGACACCGCCTCCAGCCCCAGCGCGCCGCTGCCGGCGAACAGGTCCAGCACCCGCGCCCCGGGCAGCACCGGCTGCAGCCAGTTGAACAGGGTCTCGCGGACCCGGTCGGAGGTCGGGCGCAGCCCGGCCAGGTCCGGCACCGGCAGCCGCGTATTGCGCCAGCGCCCGCCGATGATCCGCACCTGGCCGCCGCCGGGACGGCTCATCGGCGGCCTCGCAGGGGCCGGGACAGGCGGGACGGGGAATGCAGGAACGGCATGGGCGGCGGGCAGTGGGCGGCGCGGAAACGGGGTCCGGATCATAGACCAGCGCGGTGTCGCGCGTATGCGCGGCGAGGCGCTTGAAGCCGGCCGCGGCCGCCACCATGTCGGCCGGCAGAGTCGCGCCCTCCTCCGCGCGGCCGCCCATCCTTCATGGAGCACCTACCGATGAGCGTGGAAACCCAAAAAGAAACCCTGGGCTTTCAGACCGAGGTCAAGCAGCTGCTGCAGCTGATGATCCATTCGCTGTATTCCAACAAGGAGATCTTCCTGCGCGAACTGATCTCCAATGCCTCCGACGCCGCCGACAAACTGCGCTTCGAGGCCCTGGTCAAGCCGGAACTACTGGATGGCGATGCGCAACTGCGTATCCGCATCGGCTTCGACAAGGAGGCCGGCACCGTCACCATCGACGACAACGGCATCGGCATGAGCCGCGAGGAGATCGTCGCGCACCTGGGCACCATCGCCAAGTCCGGCACCTCCGAATTCCTCAAGCACCTGTCCGGCGACCAGAAGAAGGACTCGCACCTGATCGGCCAGTTCGGCGTCGGCTTCTACAGCGCCTTCATCGTTGCCGACCAAGTCGACGTGTACAGCCGCCGCGCCGGTCTGCCGGCCAGCGAAGGCGTGCACTGGTCCTCGCGCGGCGAAGGCGAGTTCGAGGTCGCCACCATCGAGAAGGCCGAGCGCGGCACCCGCATCGTGCTGCACCTGAAGGACGACGAGAAGGACTTCGCCGACGGCTGGAAGCTGCGCGGCATCGTGCGCAAGTATTCCGACCACATCGCCCTGCCGATCGAGTTTCATAAGGAACACTACGGCGAGGACAAGGACAAGCCCGAGGCTCCGGAATGGGAAACCGTCAACCGCGCCAGCGCGCTGTGGACGCGTCCGCGCACCGAGATCAAGGACGAGGAATACCAGGAGCTGTACAAGCACATCGCCCACGACCACGAGAACCCGGTGGCGTGGAGCCACAACAAGGTCGAGGGCAAGCTGGAGTACACCTCGCTGCTTTACGTGCCCGGCCGCGCCCCGTTCGACCTGTACCAGCGCGACGCCTCGCGCGGGCTCAAGCTGTACGTGCAGCGCGTCTTCATCATGGACCAGGCCGAGCAGTTCCTGCCGCTGTACCTGCGCTTCATCAAGGGCATCGTCGATTCCAGCGACCTGCCGCTGAACGTCTCGCGCGAAATCCTGCAGTCCGGCCCGGTGATCGACTCGATGAAGTCGGCGCTGACCAAACGCGCCCTGGACATGCTGGAGAAGCTGGCCAAGGACGACACCGAGCGCTACCAGGGCGTGTGGAAGAACTTCGGCCAGGTGCTGAAGGAAGGCCCGGCCGAGGACTTCGGCAACCGCGAGAAGATCGCCGGCCTGCTGCGCTTCGCCTCCACCCACGGCAGCGACGGCGCGCAGAACGTCTCGCTGGCCGACTATGTGGCGCGGATGCAGGAAGGCCAGGACAAGCTGTACTACCTGACCGGCGAGAGCTACGCGCAGATCAAGGACAGCCCGCACCTGGAAGTGTTCCGCAAGAAGGGCATCGAAGTGCTGCTGCTCACCGACCGCATCGACGAGTGGCTGATGAGCTACCTCACCGAGTTCGACGGCAAGTCCTTCGTCGACGTGGCGCGCGGCGACCTGGACCTGGGCAAGCTCGACAGTGAAGAAGAGAAGCAGGCCAAGGAAGAAGCCGCCAAGGCCAAGCAGGGCCTGGTCGAGCGCATCCAGAACGTGCTCAAGGACGACGTCTCCGAAGTCCGCGTCTCGCACCGCCTGACCGACTCCCCGGCGATCCTTGCCATCGGCCATGGCGACCTCGGCCTGCAGATGCGGCAGATCCTCGAAGCCAGCGGCCAGAAGCTGCCCGAGAGCAAGCCGGTGTTCGAGTTCAACCCCGCGCACCCGCTGATCGAGAAGCTGGACGCGGAAGCCGACGGCGAGCGCTTCGGCGACCTGGCGAAGGTGCTGTTCGACCAGGCGGCGTTGGCGGCTGGCGACAGCCTGAAGGATCCGGCGGCGTATGTGCGTCGGCTCAACAAGTTGTTGTTGGAGTTGTCGGTGTAGGCCTGAGACAGATGGTCGCGAAAAGAACGAAGCCGGCATGCGCCGGCTTTGTTTTTTACACGGCCCTCCGAGTACCCGAAGCCCAACAACCTTGCAGGATTCCGGTTCCGCGTTACGGTTGTTGGCTCAAGGCAGAACATGGCGTGGGCACCAGTTCGAACCGGCCGGCGTGATCACAGCCGTGTCCTTCGCAGCCCGCAACGCGCGCACCGATGGGACAAGGCGCTCTGGCGTGCAGCTCGACACTGTGTGCCGCCATACCATCCAATGCCTAGCCCACTTGACACTGCCTACCACTTCTTCACGCTGACCAGCTGTTTATCTACCACAAAAAAGATACGCGATAGCGATCGAAATCAATAATGCCAGCATTAGCAGAAAAAAACAGACACAGAAAATCCCCTTCCTTAAATTTACTTGAACTGCACATCAACTCTATTTATCGATTTCAACAAAATTCCGCAAATCAAGAGGAGAGAAAGGCCAACAACAGCCACAGCATTCATCAAAAAAAGATCAAACCAGCTCAAAAACACCACATGGCCATGCTGGTTATACTGGTAGACCTTGCCAATCGAATGATTTGCAACGTTGGGGCTACCCGAAATGACCACCCTAGCAATGTAGGGCTCGCCAATAAAAACCATGGCAGCGCCAGCAAGAAAACTCGGAATTACGAAAAATCTTGCAACCTTAGTCTTCATTGATCACCAACTATCAATTGCGCACCAGCATGCGTTGAAGGCTCCACACTACCAAGCCAAACCAACATCCCTTGCAGGACCTATGGCTGACCTTGTTGAATTATCGAATGCGCTCAGGGCTGGCCGTCAAGGAAATTCCACGCGCCCGATGAGCGGTCTCCCGCTTAGCTGAAACGTTGGACGTCGTCAGTCTGATCAGTTGCGCAATCCCGAGGGATCAGTCATGACGCTACCTCGGACGTAGTGCAGGCATGCAAGATACCTGCCCGGCACGCTGGTAGAGCTGCCTGGTGACCTGCCGCTGCCAGGCTTTTCGCGAAGCGCCGCGCAGGCGAGAATCCGCGTCACTTCCTGGCCACCCTCCTCGATGAACAGCAACCCCACCCTCACGCTGTCCCTGGACCAGGCCACTGCCCTGGTCGAACGCATCCTGACCCACGCCGGCTTCAGCCCTGCGCACGTGCAGGCGCTCACCCACATCATCGTCGCCGGCGAACGCGACGGCTGCGCCTCGCACGGGTTGTACCGGACGCTCGGCTGCGTGGCCACGTTGCGCAACGGCAAGGTGGTGGGCGACGCCGAGCCTGTCGTGCACGATCATGCGCCCGGCATCGTGCGGGTCGATGCAGGCGGCGGGTTCTCGCTGCTGGCGTTCGAGCGTGGGCTGCCGTTGTTGATCGAGAAGACTCGTGCCAATGGGCTGGCGGCGCTGGCGATCAACCATTGCGTGCATTTCTCTGCGCTATGGCCGGAGGTCGAACGCATCACCGACGCTGGCTTGGTCGCGCTGATCTGCAACCCCAGCCATGCCTGGGTGACCCCGGCCGGCGGCCGCACGCCGCTGCTGGGCACCAACCCGCTGGCGTTCGGCTGGCCGCGCGCGGATGCGCCGCCGTTCGTGTTCGACTTCGCCACCAGCGCGGTGGCGCGCGGCGAGATCGAGCTGCGCCGCCGCGCCGGCCAGCCGATTCCCGAAGGCTGGGGTGTGGACGCGGCGGGCGCGCCGACCACCGATCCGGCCGCAGTCGCCGACGGCGGCGCGATGCTGACCTTCGGCGGCCACAAGGGCTCGGCGCTGTCGGCGATGATCGAACTGATCGCCGGGCCGTTGATCGGCGACCTCACCAGCGCCGAATCGCTGGCGCACGACGCCGGTGCCGGCGCGGCGCCCTACCACGGCGAACTGATTCTGGCACTGGATCCGGCGCGCTTTCTTGGCGCCGACCGCGCCGCACACCTGGCCCGTGCGGAAGCCTTTTTTGCGGCCTACGAGGCCACCGGGGCACGCTTGCCGTCGCAACGCCGTTACCAGGCGCGGGAACGCAGCCGCAACGAAGGCGTGCGGATTCCGCAGGCCCTGCATCAGGATCTGCTGGCCTTGCTCGACTGAAGAAGACTATTGGTAACGCGCTTCAACGCGACTCAGCGGGACATGCCGTTGTCGCATAGAGACGGCGTCAGCCGCGACCGGCATTACTGGTGAGGCGTCGCGGCTAAAGTCGCTTCTACAATTGAGCTTCAGCCCATCGTGTGCTCGTGTCATGCGCGCGCCAGATGCGGGTGAGCAAGCACCCCGCCCGCACGATCCGCGGGCAGGAACGGCATTACCGCCGACGTGGAATCCCGCTAGCAGGTGGAATCGCGCCTGGCCGTGCGGACCGCGGCGGGTTCTACCCGCCACGGCACTGTCACCTACTCGCCTGCGCAATCAGGCTCCGCCTCAGAACTTCACCGTCGCCCGCGCCCAGTAGTAGCGGCCAAGCAGATCGTAGGTGGCCACGTCGGTGTTGGCGTTGGTGACGTTGTTGGCGTAGTACAGCGGCGGCTGCCGATCGGCCAGGTTGTCCACGCCGACTTCGAAACGCGTCTTCCACGGCTTGACCTGATAGCCCACCTGCACGCTGTGGTAGACGTAGGCGCCGATATCGCGGACCACGGCGGGCTGGTCGGCATCGGCCGACAGGCTCTGGCGGGTATCGGCGCTGCCGATCTCGGTGCGGCCGATGTAGCGGATGCGCCACGACGCGCTCCAGTCGCCCAGGTTCCAGTTCAAGGTGCCCAGCGCGCGCCAGCGCGGGAAGTTGCCGTAGGCGTAGGTGTACTTGCCGGCGTTGTGGATGGTGACGGTGCTGGCGTCGGTGGTGTCGGGGTTGATGTCGTAGCGGATCACGTAGGTGCCGTTGAGGCCGGCGCTGAAGTTGCCCCAGGCGGTGTCCGGCAGGCGATAGGTGAGGCTGAAGTCCGCGCCGCTGGCCCACAGCTTGCCGAGGTTCACGGTGGGCTCGGCGATGTAGTTGATGGTGCCGTTGTCGTTGCGGTGGATCAGCGCGCAGAACGCGCTGGCATCGTTGGCGTAGCACTGGTTGAGCACGGTCTGCGCCGAGACCTGGGTGATGGTGTCCTTGAGGTTGATCTTCCACAGGTCCGCGCTCATCGACAGGCCCTCGACCCAGCCCGGGTCGTAGACCACGCCGAAGTCGTAGGACATGCCGGTCTCCGGCTTGAGCTGGTAGCCCGCCACTGCCGCGCCGGAGGCCTTGGCGCCGACCTGGTTGTCGGCCTGCTGGTAGCTGCCATCGGTGGGCACGTTGGCGCAGGCCGCGGCATGGCCGCCGGTGTAGCCATTGCACGGGTCGGTGACCGACGGCGAGTCGCCGGCCACGCCGGCATACAGTTCGCCGATGTTCGGCGCGCGGAACACCTGCGAGGCGGTGCCACGCAGCAGCAGGTTCTCGATCGGGCGGTACTCCAGCGAGATCTTGCTGTTGGTCTTGCTGCCGACGGTGTCGTAGTCGGAGAAGCGGCTGCCCACGGTCAGGTTGAGCGAGTGCACACCCGGCAACCCGGCCAGCAGCGGGAACAGCGCTTCGGCATAGGCTTCCTTGACGCTGAAGCTGCCGCCGAGCACCGAGGCGCAGTACTCGAGCACGCCGCACATGCCGTTCTCGTCGCCGGTCCACAGCGGATCGGCGGCGGTGCTGGTGCTTTCCTTGCGATAGGAGACACCCACGGCCAGGCTCGCGGTGCCGGCCGGCAGCGCGAACAGTTCGCCGTTGGCGTTGGCCTCGAACTGCTTGACCGTATAGACGTTGGTGACGATCGGATTGACCACCAGCGCTTCCAGCGCCGCCTTGTTGCTGGCGGCGTTGAGGTTGAACACGTCGATCGGGGTGCAGCCGGCGATCGGCGCGCCGGCGCTGCCGCACTTGACCGTGCCGTCGGCGGCGAGGAACGACGGCCCCACCGCGGCGTTGAAGCCGGCGTAGTCGAGGAAGCCGTAGTTGATCGACTTCTGCTTGACCTTGCCGTAGTTGAGGCTGGCATCCCACTGCCAGGAACTGTCGCCGAAGCTGCCGCGCAGGCCAGGATTGATCTGGAAGTTGTAGGTGTTGTACTCGTAGCGGCGGTTGCCCAGCACCGTGGCGCGGGTGTTGAAGTTGTTGTACGAGGTGCCGGTGCTGCGGTCGGTGCCGAAGTTGACCCCGAACGGGTTGAAGTAGCTGGAGGAGGAGACCAGGAAGTTGTCGCCGTTGGCGAAGATCGGGATCGGCGCGATGATCGAGGACGAAGTGGTCTTGCTGAAATAGGTGTTGACGTAGCCTTCCAGGTGATCGTTGAAGCGGTAGCTGCCGAGCACGAAGGCGTTGGTGCGCTCCTGCGGGGTCTGCAGCAGGTTGTACGGCTGGTAGTTGTAGGAATCGGTGGAGGCGACGTAGCAGTGGTACTGGCTGGCGTTGGTCGGGCTGCTGCTGCCGCCGTTGAAGGTGACCCGCGAACAGCCGTTGCTGGCCGCCAGCGCCTTGGCCGCGGCCGAGCCGTCGTTGAAGCTGATGCTGCCGGTGGGCGTGGCCGAGGAGCCCTGCTTCACCCCGACCCCGTCGATCAGCGACAGCGCGTCCTTGGAGTAGGCGCGCGCGCCCGCCGAGACCGGATCGATGTCGTGGTAGGACAGGCCGGCGACGATGCTGCCACGCTCGCCGGTCTTGCCGGCGGTCAGCGAGAAATTGCGGCGGTTGCCGTCGCTGCGCGAACTGGTGCCGAAGTCGGCGCTGGCCTCGATACCGTCGAAGCCCTTGCGCAGGATGAAGTTGACCACGCCGCCGATCGCGTCCGAGCCGTACACCGCCGAGGCGCCGTCGCTGAGCACTTCCACCCGCTCGATCATGGTCGCCGGGATCGCATTGACGTCGTTGCTGGCCAGGCGCGTGCCGTTGACCAGGACCAGAGTGCGCTTGTCGCCGAGGCCGCGCAGCGAGATCACCGAGGCGCCGGTGCCGCCGCCGTTGTTGGTATTGGGATTGGTGGCGTTGCCGGCGATCGACGGCAGTTCCTGCACCAGATCGCCCAGCGTCGCCTTGCCGGTGGCCTCGATCTGCGCGCGGCTGATGGTCACCACCGGGTTGGCGGTTTCGGTGTCGACGCGGCGCAGGCGCGAGCCGGTGACCACGATGCTGTCCAGGGTCTGGGTGGCGCTGTCTGCGCTCGCCTCCTGCGCCTGCGCCGCCCCCGCGCTCCCCAGCGACAGGGCGGTGGCGACCGCCAGCGCCAGCGGCGTTGCGGCATGGCGGAAGGAAGGGCGTGGCTGCGAAAACGACATGGGCGAACTCCTGGACGATGGCGAGACGGGAACGGTGCAGAAACGCAGGCCGAACGACGCCATGCCGGCGCCATGCCGACGGACGGACCTGCTGGACGGTGGCGCCTGCGCGGCGCCTGCGGTGGCGTGCCTGCACCGGACCACGACGGCCTGGCGCACAACGGGGAGGCCGATGTCCTGCGCGCACGGCCGGTGCGCGGCTCCCCGCTCCTGCGATGACGTCCGACGACGATGGCGGCGCTCCGGTGGCGCGCGCCGGCGCCACGGCCGGTACGACGATGCGATCAGATTTTCATCACGCGGTCACACTGTGCCGTGGATGCATGGCCGCGTCTTGTCGCGATTCGCGGTTTCGCATGCGGAATCACGCATGGTCATGTGGGGCTCCGCGCCTGCACGTGGCAACGTGCCGCGGCATGGCGCGGCGTCGCGCGAACACGACCACGACAGGCACACGCTGCAATCGCCCGTGCGCGGCGATGGCAACGATTCGCGCCATGCCGCATCACGCCGGGATCAGCCAGCCGCCGAACAGCGGGCCGGCGGTGTCGCCGTGCTGCGGCTCGATGCGCACGATCAACGGCTGCGCATCCCGGGTGAGCGCCGGCGGCAGCGGGCAATCGCGGTCGACGAAATCGATCACCTGGCCGCGCTCCACCGCCACTTCCACGGCCAGCTTGCCATTGATCAGGATGTTGAAACGGCCCTTGTCGCTGCCCCAGAAGCGCAGGCGCAGCGCCAGTGGCTGCGCGCTGCCGCGCATGCGGAACTCGACGAAGCCCTTGCCGCGCACGTCGCGGCACTGCTGCCGACGGTAGGCGCCACCGAAGGAGGTATCGCTGCGCAACTGGTGGGCCTGCTCGGAGGCCTCGTCGCCGAACTGGATCATGTCCACCGCGATCGCACGCAGCTTGTCCTGCTCGGCCTGGCGCCGCGCCCGCCGCTGCGCTTCCTGCGCCCACTGCGCAGGATCCATACGCTTGAAATACAGCGCGCTGCGGCGCTCGTACTGTGCGTAGAACGGGACGAAGGTCAGGCCCGTCGGTTGCGTGCTGCTGGCCAGGAAATGGCCGGGCTGCGGCAGCTCGACGAAGCCGCGCAGCGGATCGGCCGCGGCCACCAGCGCCGGGTCTGGCGCGTCGTACGGCGTACTCACCGGCCCCAGGTCGGCGGCCAGCGCCAGCGGACCGCGCATCACCACCACCGTGTCCGCATCGCCGGCGGCGTGTTCCAGCCGCAGCGGCGTGGCCAGGTCCAGGTCGATCACGTCGCCGGCGCGCCAGTCGCGCTCCAGCGCCAGATAGCCATCGGCCAATGCCGCACGCGCGGGCTTGCCGTTCACGCGCAGGGTGTAGCGGCCCTCGCACCAGGCCGGCACCCGCAACAGCAGCCGGCGCGGCGCGCGTGCGCCGGCACGCAGTACCTGCAGGCGCACCTTGCCGTTGTCGGGCACGCCGCTGTCCAGTTCCAGCGACAGGTCGCGCTCGCTCCAGTCCAGCCGCGAGGGGATATAGAGATTCACGTACAGCGAGGTGGCGTCCTGCCAGTAGATCGCATCGCCGAACTGCGCATGCGCTTCCATGCCGCTGCCGACGCAGCACCAGAACGAATCGAACTTGTCGGAGAAGCCGCGCTCGCCGCCGCTGATCATCGGCGTCATGTAGGTGAACATGCCGGTGGCCGGATGCTGCGCGGCCATGGTGTGGTTGTGCAGCGTGCGCTCGTAGTAGTCGAAGTAGCGCGCCTGCGGCGTCCACTGGTAAAGATGCCGGGTCAGCTTGAGCATGTTGTAGCTGTTGCAATGCTCGCAGGTCTGCTCGGTCAGGAAGGCGGCGATGGTGTCCGGCTCCTGGAAATACTCGCGGTCGGCATTGCCGCCGATCACGTAGCTGTAGTGCGCGGTCACCGTCTCCCAGAAGAAGCGTGCCGCCGCGGCCGCGTCGGCATCGCCGGCGACCTCGAACTGGCGCGCCTCGCCGATGAACTTGGGCACCTGGGTGTTGGCGTGGATGTGCGGCAGTTCATCGCGCCCGGCCGCGGCAGGGTCGATCACCTTTTCGTGGCGCAGGCGCTTGCCGATGGCGATCCAGCGCGCATCGCCGGTGCGCGCGCCCAGTTCGATGTAGGACTCGTTGAGGCCGCCGAACTCGGTATCCAGCAGGGTCTGCATCTGCGCATGGTCGAGCGCGTCGAACACACCGGCGAGATAGCCGGCCAGCGGCAACAGCACCTGCAGCGCTTGTGCGTTGCCGGCCAGTTCTTGCGCGTCGAGCAAGCCGGCGAACAGTTTGTGCACCGTGTACAGCGGCGACCAGCTACCGTTGAGATTGAACTTGCTGCCCTTGATGACGCCGCGGCGCACTTCCTCGAACACCACCTTGCCGCTGTCGATGGCGCCGTTGTCGTTCTTGCGGGTGAGCCCGCCGACGTAGCCGTCCGCGTCCTTTGCCTGCGCGCGCGCCAGTTCGGCGACGATGTAGTCGATGCGCTCGCGCAGTGCGGGATCGCGGGTCTGCGCGTGCATCTTCGCCAGTGCACTGAGGTAATGGCCCAGCGTGTGGCCGGCGATGGTGTCGCCCTCCCAGCCGCCGTACACCGCGCCCTTCGGCGGCAGGCCGGCGTACTGCAGGAAGTTGTGCAGCAGGCGGTCCGGCTCCAGTTCCAGCAGGTAGCGGCGGTTGGTCTGCAGCGAATCCAGGAACAGCGACGGCTTCAGCGTGACCTGCTGCAAGGGCAGCGCCTGCACCCGGCCCGGGGTGGACGCGGCGGCGTCCAGTGGAAAGCGCAGCAGCCCGGCGGCCACCGCCAGTGCGCTCCATTGCAGGAAGCGGCGCCGCGAAGGATCCAGCGCGGCCCCAGCCGCGTCGGCAGCTGCGTGCACGCAGGCGGCGCCATGCCGATGCATGCCCTGCCCGCTCATCGCCGGCCTCCCGCGTGCGAGGCGGCATGCGGGAAAGAAACGCATCGAGGCATGGACTGCTCCTGTATGAGATGTCGGGACGCCGACGCCGCAGGGCAACGACCAGCGGATCCATGGTCACTGTGTCATCCGGGTGACAGCGCGTCTTGTCCACACTGATGCGTGCAGATGCGGATTTCTGCCGAATCACCGTGCCGACCCGGCGCTGGCGACCAGGCCCCTGCGGACAGCGTGGGCGAACGCGGCCGACACGCCAATGCGCTGCGGCTCATGCGCCACCTGCACGACGCGTCGCGTCATGCCGGGATCGCGACACCGCGGTGGTGCCGCAGCGAATGCACCGTGCATCCGCCACGA
Source organism: Xanthomonas sp. SHU 308 (assembly GCF_000364645.1). Classification (NCBI taxonomy): domain Bacteria; kingdom Pseudomonadati; phylum Pseudomonadota; class Gammaproteobacteria; order Lysobacterales; family Lysobacteraceae; genus Xanthomonas; species Xanthomonas sp. SHU 308. The sequence goes on from NZ_AQOK01000857.1 coordinate 11,040, forward strand.
CACCGCCTGGCCGTCATTGCCGGTCGATCATTGCGGCTTCGCCGTGACCTCTGGCACCGCGTCGGTCAGGTCGGCGCCATAGTCGGGATCGGTCACCGTATCCGCATCGACGTAGCCGTAGAACACGCCCTTGCTGGCCGACGCGCCGCGCTGCTCGACGTCGCCACGCAATTGCGCGGAACCGGACAGCGTGAACCCGCCGAACGCCCCCGCCGGCTTGAACACCGTATGCAACTGGGCGCGATCCTTCACCGTCACCCCGTCCTGCAGCAGGCTCAACCCGCCGACCACGGCGCCGTCCTGCACCTGCCCGCCCAGGATCGTCGCATGATCCTCGATGCGCGCATCGCCCAGCACCTTGCCCCCCAGCACCCGCGCATGCGGGCCGACATAGGCGGTCGACGCGACATACGCGTTCTGCGCGACCCAGCCACCGCCGTTGGGGTGGCGGCCGCCCACGCGCGTCGGCGTCGGCGCACCGGGCTGCTGGTCCGATGGATAGGCATTCTCCAACGTGACGCTCCACGGATAGCGGTAGACCGAGTAGTAGGACTGATCCCACTTGATCTTCTGCATCTTGCTCGGCGTGCCCATCACCACCAGATACAGGTCGCTGTCATCGCTGCGCACCTGGAACGACAGCGCGGCATCGGCGCCTCGCTGCAGCGCGCTGTAGCGCGGCTTGCCGTTGGCATCGATCGCGACCAGGCCCCAGCGCCAATCCGAGTCCGGCGTGCCGATCGTCTCGGGATCGTTGACCAGGCCCGGCAACGTGTCGACCGCCGACTTCTGCTGCACGTTGCCATGGAACTTCACCACGACCGCATTCGCACCCGCCGCGGGAATCAGCCTGACCAGGTTGTAGCCCCAACGCTGCGGCGCCCAGTCGAACGGCACTTGGTAGACGCCGGTCTGGCCCTGCACCGGATCCAGTTGGGTCAGGCGCAGGGCGCGATCGCGATTGGTCTCATCGGCCGGGTTTTCCGGATCGAACGCGGTATTGCTGCCGTATTGCTGGCGCATCACGGCGCCATGGTCGCGACCGTCCGGGTCGGTGTAGTCCCACTGCACGTTGTGCATGGCCCAGTCGCCGAGTACGTCGTTGAGCTGCGAGTGGCTCCACCCCATGTTGTCGCGAATGATCGAGAACGGATCGGCATCGGCCTGGCGGGAATCGCCGGGTTTGGGCGCCTTGGCCCACAGATCGTTGATGATCGCGTAACCGAAGCGATCCTTGAGGTACTCCATGAATTGCCAGTTGCAGTAGCGGTCGCGGGTCGAGCCAAGATAGAGATGCGGGTAGTTCACCAACATCTCCGAGCACTGCACGTCGTCGTGGAAATACTGATGCGCCATCCAGTTGGCATGCGATTCCCAGATCCAGCCGACGTACGGCGAGTCGCGCAAGCCGCCGGTGCTGCCCTGCAAGCCATGGGTCAATTCATGCGCCAGGCCCCAGTGGTACCCCAACTGATCCGGGTTGATCCACATGCCCATGCCGCCGCTGGCGGAAGTACCGCCATTCAGGCCGAAGTTGTGGTCCAGGTAGACGCTGACCTTGTACTTCGTTACCGTGTTGCAGTAAGGCTCGGGAAACCCGACGCGCTCCATGTAGTCGTCCCAGATCAGCTCCAGCTCCTTGGCTGCGGAGGTCACATCGTCCTGCGACAAGGCTTGTCCGTCCTTCCAGCGGAACGCGAAGTGCTGGGTTTCGTAGCGGACGGCCGGCATGTCGGTATCGCCGGGATTGGCGAGCCATTGGCCGGCAGTGCACACCGCCGCCTGCGCATGCTGCGCAGCCAAGGCCAGAACGGCCGACAGGCACACCGTGGAGACCAGACGCACGTATCGAGAAGCAGCAAGTTTCACGGCGCTACACTCCTCTTGTCCGACGACATTGGATGAATAGGACGATCGACGCGCGTTCCGCCGCACCAGCCTGCAGTGATTGAGGCATCCGCCGCCACCCCGACGGCATGCGGATCCAGGTTCGCCTCCGGCGAACGCCAGGAACACGCCGCACGGCAGCCACTCGCGTATCGGCAATGCGTCGCCAGACTAATCCACCAAAACGCCATACACCCGACGTTTATCCTCATGGAATCGGGATAATTCCGCACAGAGTCCGAAAATCAAACCGACGTCACGGCAGGAACATGATGCGGCCGGCACCTGCCGCCGACATCAGCGGCGGGTGCTGCAACCGAAGCGCCTGCGAAGGTCGGCGAGGTCGGTTCGATCGGCATGCACGCCTCACTTCAAGGCATGTCGCAGCGCTGCACATCCGCCGCGCTCGCCTGCGGCAAGCGCTGCGCCTGCGGCGCCAACATCTCCCACTCCTGCACCGCCAGTGCGGCGTATCGCTCGCCGCCGCCGGATGCGTCCAGCTCCGCGCGCACGCAGCGCGTGGTCACTGGCGCGAAGCGCAGCGTCTGCCAGCGGCCGGCGACGGGTGCGCGCGTACTCTCTGCCAGCGGCCACCAACGGCCGTCGCGACGGTACTCCAACCGCCAGCGCGCCGGCGGCGCCACGCCGCTGTCCGCGCCCGGCGGATGATCGGCCCAGAACAGGATGCGACTGCCCTGCAGCATCACCGGTTGCGCCCAGCTGTACTGCAGCCATTGCTGCGGTGGGTTGTGCGGTGTCCAACTGCCCCATAGCTGCGGCGGCAACGGATTGCGCTTGACCCGGCCGTCGTTGAGCGCGGCGATCCAGTACTGGTGCGGGATGTCCGGGCCGTTGGACGCGCTGGCCTGCGCATAACGAGCGAGGTTGCGCTGCGGCGGCAACGGCGGCTGCGGCCGCTGCGTGGGCACCACCGGCAGGATCCGCGCCGGCTGCCGGGTGTCGTCCCACTGCAGCCGGTCGATCGCCACGCTGCGGCGGAAATGCCCGCCGCCATTGGCGTCGGCGGTGTGGTAGACCAGGTACCACTGGCCCTTGAATTGCACGATGCCCGGATGCGAGGTGGTCGAGGACACCGGCGGCAGAATCACGCCGCGATAGGTCCATGGCCCCAACGGCGACGGCGCGCTGCCGTAGGCGATGCACGCGTGGTACAGCGTCGGCGTGCACTCCGACTCCGGCCCGGCATGGTTGTCGGCGTAGGCCATGTAGTAGGTGCCATTGCGCTTGAACAGCCACGGCGCTTCGAAGTAGCCGTCCAGCGTGGTCACCGCCACCGCCTGCCCCTTCGGCGTGACCATGTCGCGTTCCAGTTCAATGCCGAACAGCTTGCCGAAGGTGCCCCAGTACAGATACACGCGGCCATCGTCGTCGACCAGGACGGTCGGGTCGATGTTCTGGATCGCGTTGGGCACCGGCAGCGACTGCGACAGGATCGGTCCCTGCGGATGCGCATCGTGCCACGGCCCCACTGGGCTGTCGGCCACTGCCACGCCGATCGCGAACGGATCGGCATTGCGCGAGTGTGCTTCCTGCACCGGCGCATACAGGTAATAGCGTTTATCCGGGCCCTGCACGATCTGCGCCGCGTAGGCGTGGCCGGGCGCCGCCCAGGCGAATACCTGCTGCGGGCGCAGCAACGTCGGGTAATGGGTCCAGTCGCCGCGGCCGACATCGTCGGTGACCAGCAGTTGCCAGCGGTCGATCACGAAGTCGTTGACCTCGGGTGCCGCCTCGTCGCGGCCGGCGATGATGTAGAGCTTGCCGTCGGCGACCAGCGGCGCGGGGTCGGCCGAATAGGCACGTCCGTCGGCCAGGATCGGATTGCCCGACGCATGTACCTGCCGCGACCAGGGCACCGCCGGTGTCGCGGCGATGGTCGCGGCAATGCCGATGCAGGCAGCGCAGGCCACCAGCAGGCAGGCGACGACACGGCGCACGGGATGGCGGTTCATGGCGTCGTCTCCGCCTCGATCACCAGCTCCAGCCGCACCGGCAGCGTCCCGGTGCCATCGCGGCCCTGCGCCTGTCCGACCACGCTCAGGCGTGCGGGCTTGGCATAGGCGGCCGGCGCCAGCGGCGCCCAACGTACCGGCACGCGCTCGCGCGAGCCGTCGTTGTACTGCACGGAGACCAGTTCCGGCAGCGCCGGCGCCTGCCCCGCAGGCATGTGCAGCGGCGGCGGCGCCTGCACGGTGGTGAGCTGGCCCGGCGCGGTCGCGCGGACCCAGATGCTGGCCGTCACCGGCACGCCGCCGTCGGCCAGGCCCTGCACCTGCACGCG
>NZ_AQOK01000858.1:0-323 GCF_000364645.1 Xanthomonas sp. SHU 308
GCGGCGGCCTCCACGTCGGCGCCCTGCGCCAGGGCGTCCAGCGCCGGCAGCAGCGCATCGAGCAGGGTGCGGTCGCCGCGTTGCGCGCCGCCGTAGTGCTGCATCCGCGCCACGCCGGCCTGCAGCGCCTGCACCCAGTCGCGGCCGTCCGCCAGCGCACCGGCAGCGGTGGTGAACAGGATCGACAGCAGCACGCCGCTGGAGCCGCCCATGCTGTGTTCGATCGTCGCCGCCAAGCCGCGCGCCAGTGCGGCGGCGTCGCCGGTGGCCAGCGCATCGGTGTCCAGCGCCTGCCGCAGGGCGCGCGCGCCGGCGGCGAAGGT
>NZ_AQOK01000859.1:0-1845 GCF_000364645.1 Xanthomonas sp. SHU 308
TGACGGTCTTGCCGGCGCCGTCGATGCGGAAGGTGTGCACCATGCCGCCCAACGGGATCTTGTCGAAGCCGTTGCTGAAGGCCAGGCCGGCCGCACCCAGCGCACCGTACGGATCGCCCGGATCCAGGCCGGCGGCGACCGGCAGGCCGATCCAGCCGCCGATGCCCGAGAACACCGCCACGTACTGGTGGCCGTTGGCCTTGTAGGCGATCGGGTTGCCGATGATGCCCGAGGGCAGCTTGGTCTCCCACAGCTTCTTGCCGGTGTCCTTGTCCACCGCGCGGAACCAGCCGTCCAGCGTGCCGTAGAACACCAGCCCGCCATCGGTGACCAGGGTGCCGCTCCACACCGGGAACTTCTCCTTGATCTCCCACTTGGACTTGCCTTCGACCACGTCGAACGCCTTGACGATGCCCAACGCGCCCGGCTCGTTCGGCTTCATCAGCACGTTGGCGAACACGTACGGCAGGCCCATCATGGTGTTGCCGCGCTCCTGCGGGTCCAGCTCCATGTGCCAATTGTTGGTGCCGCAGAAGAACACCGCCGAATTGGACGGGTCCACCGAGCACGGCTGCTGGTCCTTGCCGCCCATCGCCGCCGGGAACGCCTCGACCTTGCGGCCGCGTTCCAGCGGCGAGTGCGCCGCGACCTTGACCGGGCGCCCGGTCTTCATGTCGATGCGCTCGGCCCAGTTGGCCGGCACGAACTTGTTGGCGCGCAGCAGGGTGCCGTCGCGGCGGTCGAGCACATAGGCGAAGCCGTTACGGTCGAACTGCACCACCGACGGCACCTGCTTGCCGTCGATGGTCAGGTCGACCAGGATCGGCTCGTTGACGCCGTCGTAGTCCCATTGGTCGAACGGGGTCTTCTGGTAGCCCCACACCGCCTCGCCGGTGTCGATCTTGCGCGCGAACAGCGTCATCGACCACTTGTTGTCGTACTCGCCGGTGTCGCATTCCTTCTGCGTGGTCTTGCCGCAGCGGTACGACGGGCTCCACAGGCCCGGATTACCGGTGCCGTAGTAGACCAGCTTGAGTTTCGGGTCGTAGCTGTACCAGCCCCACGCCGCGCCGCCGCCGCGCTTCCAGCCTTCGTCGGGATAGGTCTTCTGGCCGAGGTCGCCGAGCTGGCCGTGCTGCGGATTGGCCTTGTTGAAGTCCGGGCCGAGGCAGATGTCCTTGTCGGTGCCGGTGGCCTCGCAGGACCAGGCCTGCTTGCCGTCGGCCAGCGCGTACGCGGCGACCCGCCCGCGCACGCCGAACTCGTTGCCGCTGATGCCGGCCACGACCTTGCCGTCGGCGATGATCGGGGCCATGGTGATGGTCTCGCCCTTTTCGGGATAGGCGAGCTTCTGCTTCCACACTTCCTTGCCGGTCTTGGCATCGAGTGCGATCACGTCGCCGCTGAGGCTGCCGAACACCACCTTGCCGTCGGCGTAGGACGCGCCACGGTTGACCGTGTCGCAGCAGGCCACCGCGACGGCGCGCTCGTCCTGCTGCGGGGTGTACTTCCACAGCACCTTGCCGGCGTCTTCCTGCGACAGGTCGATCGCGAACACGTTGTTCGGATAGGCGCTGACCATGTACATGGTGCCGCCCACCACCAGCGGCTGGCCTTCATGGCCGCGGGTGGCGTCGGTCTTCATCTCCCACGACATCTTCAGGTTCTTGACGTTGTCGCGGTTGATCTCGGCCAGCGGGCTGTGCCGGGTCAGGCCGAAGTCGCGGCCGATGCCGCCCCAGTTGTCCGGGTTGGCGGCATTGCTGGCGAACTCGCTGTCGGTATCGGCGACCGCGGCCGGCGCGGCGGCCGGCGGCTGCTGTGCGGCGGCCGGTGCGGCCGGCG
>NZ_AQOK01000860.1:0-1885 GCF_000364645.1 Xanthomonas sp. SHU 308
GCTGGCAGCAGTTGCTGGCGGTGTGCGGCGCGCTACGCGATGCCGGCCATCCCGAACCGGGCACCATCGACTTCTACGTGCTGCGCCCCGAGGGCCAGGGCTTCGCCGTCGCCGCCGAGCGCACCGGCGGCACCTACGGCAGCCAGGGCCAACCCGGCGAGGTCGGCATCGTCCGCGCCGGCAGCGATTTCTACGGGTTCCGCGTCGAGGACGGCTGGTTCGGCCAGGGCTACGCGCTGCAATCGCAGACCCTGATCCTGCCCGGCCCCAAGGGCCTGGTCGACGCCGGCAGCGTGCGCAGCCACATCGACAACAGCGCCGCCGCCGACTGCGATGCCGCCGATGCGGCCGCGGACTGCAAGGCTGGCCAGTTCGCCATCGACTTCGCCCTGCGCTTCGACGACCGCGACCACGCCGCCCGCGTCTGGCCGCTGCTGATCGAGGAAACCGGCACGGAGTGCGGCCAGCGCCCGGTGCAGCGCAGCCACCGCTTCGCCCTGGACGCGAAGACCTGGACCTACCATTTCCCCGAGGCGCTGCAGCGCGAAGGCTGCACGTGAGGCGCGCGCGCCCGGCGCAGCCGTTCCCCTTTCCCCTGCAATCTGGAATTCCGCGATGAAACTGCTCGTCATCGGCTCCGGCGGCCGCGAACACGCCCTGGCCTGGAAGCTGGCCCAGTCCCCCCGTGTCGACGAAGTGCTGGTGGCGCCCGGCAATGCCGGCACCGCCGGCGAGGCCAAGTGCCGCAACGTGCCGGTCAAGGTCAACGACCTCGACGGACTGCTCGCGCTGGCCCGGGACGAAGGCGTGGCACTGACCGTGGTCGGCCCGGAAGTGCCGCTGGTGCTGGGCGTGGTCGACCGCTTCCGCGCCGCCGGGCTGCGTATCTTCGGCCCCAGCGCCGCCGCCGCGCAGTTGGAAGGCAGCAAGGCCTACGCCAAGGACTTCCTGCAGCGCCACGGCATTCCCACCGCGTTCTATGCCGTGCACACCGAGGTCGAGGCCGCGCTGGCCTATGTCCGCGACAAGGGCGCGCCGATCGTGATCAAGGCCGACGGCCTGGCCGCCGGCAAGGGCGTGATCGTGGCGATGTCGCTGGACGAGGCCGAGGCCGCGGTGCGCGACATGCTGTCCGGCAACGCCTTCGGCGACGCCGGCGCGCGCGTGGTGATCGAGGAATTCCTCGACGGCGAGGAAGCCAGCTTCATTTCCATGGTCGACGGCCACACCGCGCTGCCGATGGCCACCAGCCAGGACCACAAGCGCGTCGGCGACGGCGACACCGGCCCCAATACCGGCGGCATGGGCGCGTACTCGCCGGCGCCGGTGGTGACGCCCGAGGTGCACGCGCGGGTGATGCGCGAAGTGGTGGAACCGACCGTGCGCGGCATGCGCGACGACGGCGTGCCGTTCACCGGTTTCCTCTATGCTGGGCTGATGATCGACGCCAGCGGCGCGCCCAAGGTGATCGAGTTCAACGTGCGCTTCGGCGACCCGGAAACGCAGCCGGTGATGCTGCGCCTGCAGTCGGACCTGCTCGACCTGCTCGAGGCCGCGCTCGACGAACGCCTGCACGCCACCGAGGCGCAGTGGGATCCGCGCCCGTCGCTGGGCGTGGTGCTGGCGGCGGCGCCGTATCCGGAGACGCCTGTCACCGGCGAAGCGATCACCGGCCTGGACGCGGTGCCGGCCAACGCCAAGGTGTTCCATGCCGGCACCACGCTGGACGCGCAGGGCCGCGTGCTCAGCGCCGGCGGCCGCGTGCTGTGCGTGGCGGCGCTGGGCGACAGCGTGGCGCAGGCGCAGCGCCATGCCTACGCCGGCGTGGCGCAGATTCGCTGGGCCAGCGAATTCCACCGCCACGACATCGGCTGGGGGGGGGGGG
>NZ_AQOK01000861.1:0-3358 GCF_000364645.1 Xanthomonas sp. SHU 308
GCGAGCAGGGGGCGTAGCGCGTCGCAACGGGCAGGAGCGGCTTCGGCCGCGACGAGCAAAGCCCGATGCCGGCTGACACCATCCGGCGTCGGGACTGAAGTCCCTCCCACAAGGACATCCGATCCACTCTCTGTGGGAGCGGCTTCAGCCGCAACGAGCAAAGCCCGATGCCGGCTGACACCACCCGGCGTCGGGACTGAAGTCCCTCCCACAAGGACACCCGATCCACTCCCTGTGGGAGCGGCTTCAGCCGCGACGAGCAAAGCCCGATGCCGGCTGACACTACCCGGCGTCGGGACTGAAGTCCCTCCCACAAGGAGCGCACACCGCTCTCGCGTGGAAGCCCGCACGCAGCCACCATCGCCGCTGCGCTAGCCTGGATTCCCCACCGATTCGCACACGCTCCATGGCCCTCTCCCCCGCTCTCCGCACCCGCTTCCGCGCGCTCGCCGCGCAGACCGACGGCATCGATACCGCGGCCTATGCCGCCTGCGGCAAGGATCCGCTCGATCCCATCATCGGCCTCGGCCGCCGCGATGCGAAGGTGTGCATCCTCGGTCGCGACCCGGGCCGCAGCGAGGTGGAACACGGCGCGCCCTTCGTCGGCAGCGGCGGCCAGCTGGTGCGCAAGGCGCTGTACCGACACCTGCACCACGGGGCGGAGATGCCCGACTTCGCCGCCGGGCTCGAGGCCGGCCGCGTCGCCTTCTGGCTCAACACCGTGCCGTACAAGCCGGTGGGCAACAAGGCGTGGTCGATGCCGGTGAAGCGCCGCTTCCATCCGCTGATGCGGCACCTGCTGCTCGAGCAGTGGCGCGGCGATGCCATCCTCACCCTCGGCCGCGAAGCCTTCCTGTGGTTCGGCATCGACCAGCCGCGCGAGGTGCGCGCGGCGCTGGAGGCGTTCTGGACGCGTGAGGACCGCTTCCAGGCGCAGACCGAGGTGAAGCTGCACAGCGAGGACGGCCGCCGCAGCCACCGCGTGGTGCTGCATCCGCTGCCGCATCCCTCGCCACTCAACCAGACCTGGTACAAGCGCTTCCCGGCACTGCTGGACGCCCGGCTGCGGCACCTGGAGGTCTAAGCGCCCGCGTGCATCCATCCTCCCGAGGGGGATCGCATACAGCGACGGTGCGTTATCGTGGCGCGGTGCCGACCCCCTCGATCGAAACCCGCCTGAGCCGCCTGTGGGCCCATGAAAAGGCCAGCTACGGGCTGCGCGTGTTCATCGCGCTGGCGGTGGCGATGGGCGTGTGCTGGCACCTGCAGCAACTGGAGGCGGTGCCGGCGATCTTCCTGGGCACCATCGCCAGCGCCATCGCCGAAACCGACGACAACTGGCTGGGCCGGATCAAGTCGGTGCTGCTGTCGCTGCTGTGTTTCGCCGCCGCCGCGGCCGCGGTGGTACTGCTGTTCCCGTATCCGTGGCCATTCGCGGCCGGCCTGGCGCTGTCCACCTTCGCCCTGACCCTGCTCGGCGCGCTCGGCGAGCGCTACGCCTCCATCGCCCAGGCCACGGTGGCGCTGGCGATCTACGCGATGATCGGCCTGGATCACGGCACCCAGAACGGCCATGTCGGCGGCAACGCCTGGCACGGCGTGGCCTTGCTGCTGCTCGGCGCCGGCTGGTACGCGGTGCTGTCGGTGCTGTGGACGGTGCTGTTCGCCAACCGGCCGGTACGCGAGCGCCTGTCGCGGCTGTACCTGGAGCTGGGCCGCTACCTGCGGCTCAAGGCGGCCCTGTTCGAGCCGGTGCGGCAGAGCGACCTGCACGCGCGGCGGCTGGCGCTGGCCGAGCAGAACGCGCAGGTGGTGGCCGCACTCAACGCGGCCAAGACCGCGATCATCAGCCGCTTCGGCCGCTCCGGCCGGCCCGGCGTGCAGTCGGGCCTGTATTTCCGCCTGTACTATATGGCGCAGGACTTCCACGAGCGCGCCAGTTCCTCGCACTACCCGTACGAGGCGCTGACCGACGCGTTCTTCCACAGCGACGTGCTGTACCGCTGCCAGCGCCTGCTGGCCCTGCAGGGCAAGGCCTGCGCGGCGCTGGGCGAGGCGATCCGGCTGCGCCAGCCGTTCGACTACGGCGAGCAGACCCAGCAGGCCACCACCGACCTGCGCGAGTCGCTGGATTTCCTGCACGCCCGTGGCGACCCACGGCAGGCGCGGCTGCTCGGCTCGCTGGAATTGCTGGTGACCAACCTGCACAGCATCGAGCGGCGCCTGGCCGAGGCCGCGCAATCGGACACCACCAGCGACGCCCTCGACACCCGCCTGCGCGACTCCTCGCCGCACACCCTGCGCGAGATGCTGCGGCGCCTGGGCCAGCAGCTCACGCCCGGCTCGGTGCTGTTCCGGCACGGCCTGCGCATGGCGATCGCGCTGGTGCTGGGCTACGCCATCATGCAGTCGATCCACGCCAGCAACGGCTACTGGATCCTGCTGACCACCGCCTTCGTGTGCCGGCCCAACTACGGCGCCACCCGCCTGCGCCTGGCCCAGCGCATCGCCGGCACCCTGATCGGCCTGGGCGCGGCGTGGGCGCTGATGCAGCTGTTCCCGGGCACCGAGCTGCAGTTGCTGTTCGCCCTGCTCGGCACGCTGGTGTTCTTCGTCACCCGCACCGACCGCTACATGCTCGCCACCGCGGCGATCACGGTGATGGCGCTGTTCTGCTTCAACCTGATCGGCGACGGTTTCATGCTGATCTGGCCGCGCCTGCTCGACACCCTGATCGGCTGCGCGATCGCCGCCGCCGCCTCGTTCCTGATCCTGCCGGACTGGCAGGGCCGGCGCCTCAACCAGGTGCTGGCGACGGTGCTGTCCAGCAGCGCGCGCTACCTGGCGCAGGTGCTGGAGCAGTACCGCAGCGGCATGCGCGACGACCTGCCCTACCGCATCGCCCGCCGCGACATGCACAACGCCGACGCCGCGCTGTCGGTGGCGCTGTCGAACATGCTGCGCGAGCCCGGCCGCTACCGCCGCAACCTGGATGCCGGCTTCCGCTTCCTGGCCCTGTCCAACACCCTGCTCGGCTATCTGTCGGCGCTGGGCGCGCACCGTGCGGCGCTGGCCGGCGAGACCGACCCGGACATCGCCCGCGCCGGCGACTACCTGCCGCAGGCGCTGGGCGCGCTGGCCGACGCACTGGCCGAACGACGTGCGCTGCCGGCCGCCGACGAGCCGGCCGAGATCGCGCTGGCCGAGGCGCTGGAACGCGAGGACGGCATCGACGAGGCCAAGCGCCGGCTGGTGCGCAACCAGCTCGCGCTGACCCTGCGCCTGCTGCCCAAGCTGCGCGACGCCGCGCAGGCGGTCACTGCCGCGACGGTACCGCCGGCGCCGGCGTCGGCGCTTG
>NZ_AQOK01000862.1:0-379 GCF_000364645.1 Xanthomonas sp. SHU 308
CGTGGCGGCGTCCTGTCATACCGTTGAAGAATTGCAGGCGGCGCAGCGCATCGGCTGCGATTTCGCGGTGGTCGGGCCGCTGGCCCCCACCGCCAGCCACCCAGGCGCCACGCCGCTGGGCTGGGAGGCGTTCGAGCGCCTGCGCGAGCAGGTCGCCCTACCGATCTATCCGATCGGCGGCCTGGCATCGACGCACGTCGCCGAGGCGCGCCGCCATGGCGGCCAGGGCATCGCCGCGATCCGCGGGCTGTGGCCGCTGGCGGCCGATGTGGCGTGAGTGGGGCGACAGCAACCGCTCCCCTGGTCAACTGTCATGCAGCCGTGAAACGCGAAGTGGCGTGCTTCCGATGGCGCAATGCGTCGGGACTGAAGTCCCTCC
>NZ_AQOK01000863.1:0-373 GCF_000364645.1 Xanthomonas sp. SHU 308
CTCGAGATTCGCGAGGTCGCCGCGCTGGCGCAAGCGCTCACCGCGGCCAGCGCCGACGTGCGCCACGCCGCGGCCGAGCGTGCGCTGCTGCTGGCCGGCATCTCCCACGACCTGCGCACCCCGCTGACCCGGCTGCAGTACGCGCTGGCGCTGCTGCCGCAGGTGGAGCCGGAACTGCGCGAAGGCATGGAGCGCGACATCGGCGAGATCGACGCGATCCTGGCGCAGTTCATCGCCTACGCCCGCGACGGCCGCGACGAACCTGCCGTCGCCCTCGACCTGGCCGACCTCTGCCGGCAGGCGCTGGGCGCGGCGCAGCCCGGCTGGGAGGCCGTCCTGCCCGCGCAGGCACCGCTGCACGGGCGGCCGCTGG
>NZ_AQOK01000864.1:0-1164 GCF_000364645.1 Xanthomonas sp. SHU 308
GGTGGCGGGTGTGGCCGTGCTGCGCGCCGTGCTGGATTCGGCGCGCCAGGCCAGTTCCGGGCGATGGTCGGCGTGCGCGCGCAGGCCGTGCACGGCGTCGTCGCCCAGGCGTGCGCGCAGGCGTTCGCGTAGTTGCTCCCACGGCAGCGCCTGTTGCGCGCGCTCGTCGAACAGTTCGCGCGCGGCCGGCACGAACGGCGGCAGTTCGTCGGCACACAGGCGCAGCGCCTGCACCGGCGCCGGCACGCTGGCCTGCTGCAAGCGCCCGCGCGCCAGCTCGAACAGCATCGCCGCATCGCGCTCGGCGGCGAGCAGGCCCACCGGCACCACGCTGGACTCCAGGTCCTCGTGTTCCAGCAGCAGGCGGAAGCGCTGCACGCCGCCGTCGCGTCCGGCCAGGAACGCGGCCAGGTCCTGGGTCAGGCGACGCAGCGGGAACAGCAGCGCCTGGTTGGATTCGGTGGCATAGCCCAGTTCCACGCGCGCATCGAAGCGGTCCGGCGGCAGGTAGTACTGCAGCGGCAGCGGCGCCTGCCCGCGCAACGCGTCCAGGTGCTGCAGCAGGGCCGGCGGATAGCGCCGCGCCAGCGCGGTGCGCGGCAGCGCGAACAGTTGCTGCAGGCGGCGCAGGCCCATCCGCGCGAAGCCCTCGGCCAGGGCCGGCGACAACCCGGCGCGGGCGATCGGCAACTGCCCCAGCGCGCGCTGCAGCGCGGCGTTGTCGAGCAGCGCGATGCCGTCGTGGGCATTGACCAGCGCGCGTGCGGCCAGCGGATGCGGCGCGACCACGATGCGGTGGCGGAAGCCCAACGCAGTCAGTTCCTCGCGCAGTCGCGCCTCGAAACGCGGCCAGGGCCCGAACAGGCCGAGGCTGGCTTCGATCTCCAGCAGCAGCGCGCCGGGGTAGTCGGTGCTGACCAGCGAACTGAAGCGGTACGCCCAGGCGGCGAGGAACTGCTGGCTGCGGCGGCTTTCTTCGGCATCGTGCAGGGCGGTGGCGAAGCGATCGCACAGCGCCTGCGCGGTGACCAGCGATTGCCCGGGGCGCAGGCCGCGGGCGCGCGCGGCGGCGTTGACCGCCTTCAGCGTGCGCCGCTGCGGCGGACCGTCGAGCAGCGCCAGCGGTTCGTCCGGCGACGGCCAGCGGCGCAGGACGGTGTCCAG
>NZ_AQOK01000865.1:0-2054 GCF_000364645.1 Xanthomonas sp. SHU 308
AGGCCGGGCAGCCGCTGCAGCGCCTGGACGGGCTGACCGTGGCCGGCGGACGCCGTTTCGCTCTGTACGGCGATCGGCTCGACTTGGCGCCGCTGATCGCGGTGGCCGGACTCAGCGACCGGCTTTCGCCCAGCCTGCGCAGTTGGTTGGCGGTGGCACGGCCGCGCGTGCAACTGACCCAGGTGGCGGTGAGCGGGGTTCCCGGCGGTCCGTTGTACGGCCAGGGGCGGCTGGCGGACCTGGCGTTCGCGCCGGCGGGCGGTGCGCCGGGTGTGAGCGGGCTGCGCGGCCGCTTCGACGGCGATGCCCAGGCCGGCGAACTGGCGCTGGAGGCCGGCAGCCCGGTCCGCGTCGACTGGCCCAGCGGCTTCGGCGTGGTCCACCAGGTCCAGTTGGCCGGGCGCATCGTCGCCTTCCGCGATGGCGACGGCCTGCGCGTGGCGACCCCGGGGCTGCGCGTGCAGGGCAGCGACTACGGCGCCGACGTGCGCGGCGGGCTGCGCTTCCAGGACGACGGCTCGCGGCCGTGGATCGACCTGGCCGCCGACCTGCAGGACGCGCCGGTGGTGGCGGCGAAGAAGTTCTGGGTCCATTCCAAGATGAGCAAGGCCGCCACCGACTGGCTCGACGCCGCGCTGCAGGGCGGGCGCCTGCGCGACGGCCATGCGCTGGTCTCCGGCGACCTGGACGACTGGCCGTTCGCCGACCACAACGGCCGCTTCGAGGCGACCGCGCGGCTGGAGGACGCCAAGGTGCGCTTCCAGCACGACTGGCCGGCGGTGGAGAACGTGGACGCCAGCGTCGCCTTCATCGGCAACGGCTTCGAGGTGCACGGCCGCGGCAGCATGGGCGGGGTGCCGGTGGAGCAGCTGTCGGCGGCGCTGCCCGACTACAAGGAAGGCCAGCTCAGCGTGCTGGCCAGCACCCGCGCCGAGACCGGCAAGCTGCTGGCGATGCTGCGGCAGAGTCCGCTGCATGCCCATTACGGCGACACCCTGGATGCGCTCAGCGCGTCGGGGCCGGCCGATGTCACCTTCGACCTGCTGCAGCCGCTGCGCGCCGACATCGGCACCCACCACCTGCGCGGCACGGTCGACCTGCTCGGCGCGCATATCGCCGACAAGCGCTGGGACCTGGCCTTCGACGACATGCGCGGCAGCGCCAACTACAGCGATACCGGATTCGCCGCGCAGAAGCTGAGCGTGGCCTACCAGGGCCACCAGGGCGAACTGGCGCTGCGCGCCGGCGACGGCGTGCAGGATCCGCAACAGGCCTTCGAGGCCGCGCTGAGCGCGTCGCTGGACGCGAACGAACTGCTCGACCGGGTGCCGGAAATGGCCTGGCTCAAGCCGTACGTGCAGGGCCGCTCGCGCTGGAACATCGGCGTCGGCCTGCCCAAGACCCCCGACGGCGGCGCGCAGCCGCCGACCCGGCTGCAACTGCGCTCGGACCTGGTCGGCACCCAGCTGCTGATGCCGGCGCCGATGGACAAGGCGCCGGCCACGCCGCTGGCGACCTCGGTCAACGTGCCGCTGCCGGTCGGCAGCGGCCGCATCGAGGTGGCCTTCGGCAAGCTGATGGCGCTGGCGGCGCGCAGCCAGGGCGGCAAGACCGGCGTGCGCGTGGTGATGGGCAGCGACCACGTCGCCGACGAACCGCCGGCCAGCGGCCTGGTGGTCAGCGGGCGCACCGCGGCGCTGAACGCCATCGACTGGATCGGCGTGGTCAGCCGTCCCGATCCGAACGCCGCCGCGGCCAACGGCGGCGAAGACCCGATGCCGCTGCGGCGCATCGAGATCCTGGCCGACCATCTGCTGCTGCTGGGCGGCGTGTTCGACAACACCCGCCTGCGCCTGCTGCCGCAGGCCGACAGCATCGACGTGCATTTGGACGGCCCGGCCCTGGCCGGCGACCTCAGCGTGCCGACCAAGGACGGCGGTGTGCTCGGCGGACGCCTGGCGCGGGTGCACTGGCGCTCGGCCACGGCCACCTTGCCGGTGGCGAACGGCACGCCGACGGCGGTGGTCGCCACGCCCGCCGACAGCGGAGTCGCC
>NZ_AQOK01000866.1:0-854 GCF_000364645.1 Xanthomonas sp. SHU 308
CGGCACGGTGTCGCCGCTGCCCAAGCGCATGCAGTGGGAATCGGGCGAAGTGGAGCGGGTGATCGCCCAATCGCAACAGGTGATCGCGGCGCCGACCCTCACCCTGGACTCGGGCCTGGGCATGTTCCGCAGCCTGATGCTGCTGCCGTCCTTGCTCAAGGCGCGGCGCAATCCCGACGACCGCACCCTGCAGCAGGTGCTGCCGCCGGAGCTGTATGCGCGTTGGCTGCCGCTGAAGGCGCGCTACCTGGGCCGCGACAGCAGCGTGGAACGCTGGCGGCCGGTGTTCGCGGCGCAGGAGCTGTACGAAGCGGCGATGCGCACTTCCGGCCTGAGCCTGGGCAGCGTGGTGCAGCCGGTGATCGCGCGTGCGGCCAAGCGCGCCAGGGTGCCGATCGTGCCGGTGGTGGTGGAGGTCAAGGTGCCCGACGCCAAGCGCGCGCTGCAGGAGTTCCGGGCGACCTCGCTCAACGACAGCGCCTGTTTCGCGCGCACCTTGCAGGTCATCGATCGCGACCTGGAGACGATGCGCCAGCGCGCCAATGCGTGGTCCGAAGGCGATCTGGACACGCTGGCCAGGCTGCCCGCCAACGATCAGTACCGGGTGTGCCTGGACGCGGTCGGCGAAGCGGCGATCGCGCGCAAGCTGGGCCTGGGCGATGTGCGCCAGCGTGCGCAGGCGGCCTGGTTGCAGGTGGCCGAGCGGGCGCTGGCGCAGAACCGCTCCAGTTTCGCGGCGTTGCCGATGCAGACCCTGCAGGAGCCGGGCGGGCCGCTGGATCGGCTACGCGCCAGCGGCGCCGAGGTGATCGCGCCCTAGGGCGTGTCATCAATTCCCGAGTATGCCGCGTTGG
>NZ_AQOK01000867.1:0-8902 GCF_000364645.1 Xanthomonas sp. SHU 308
CCATCGCAGGCGCGCTGGGCGGCGGCGCCCGTGGGCCTGGCGACCGGATTGCTGACCGGCGCCACCGGCGTGTTCGTGTTGCCGGTGCTGCCCTACCTGGTGGCGCTGGATCTGTCGCGGGAGGCGCTGATGCGCGCGCTCGGCAGTTGCTTCGCCGCGGCCACGCTTGCGCTGGCCGCAGCCCTCGTCGCGCACGGGGCATTCCCCACCCAGGCGCTGGGTACGTCGTTGCTGGCGCTGCTGCCCACTGCCGTGGGCATGTGGCTGGGAACGCGGCTGCGCCAACGCATCTCCGCCAGCGCGTTCCGCCGCGTGTTCTTCCTGACCTTGCTGGCACTGGGCCTGCACCAGGTGTGGCAGGCGCTGGGCTAGGGCGTGTCATCAATTCCCGAGTATGCCGCGTTGGGTCTGGCAGGCGCGCGGCCGGCGTTGCGTGGCGCAGCGCCTGACTGGCCGTCAGGTCAAGCCGCGCGGCGCCGGCAGCGCGCCTGCCAGGCCCAACCCGAAGGGCCGTGATTGCGCGCGCCCATGGCCGCGTCGTCGCGACGACGCGGGATGTGGGAGCAACCTGATCGCGAAATTACCCTCCTACCGGGCAAGCAGAATCCGCTTGCGCGTGGCGGAACAGATTGCGAGAGATGGACTGACGCCGCTCCCACAAAAAAACGCGCCACCGCTGGGCGATGGCGCGTTCGGTGTTTCGCGCGACGCTAGAGCGCGGGCTCAGTCGGCCCAGCGCCCCGGGCCCGTGGACTGCGGCAGCACCTGCACCGACAGCGGACGGTCCTTCTCCAGCAGGTTGACCGCATCGCTCAGGATCGAGGCCGATTCGCGCAGCAGCGGATCCGGACGCTTGTCGACCAGCTTCTCGCGCGCGGCGTCCTTGACGATGTCGCGCTCGTTGCCGGTCAGGCCGTCGTCGCTGCTGTCGTCGGCCAGCGGATCCAGCGGCAGGCCGAGCTGCTTGCGGATCTCCTGGCGCTGCTTGCGCTGCGCGTCCTGCTTTTCACGCTCGGCGCGGCGCTCGGCCTCGTTGAGCACCACGTACTTCTTCGCCGCCTCGGTGCGGAACTGGCGCACGTCCTCTTCCCACCACTGGAATTCCTTGTCGTTGGCGATGCGCGTGGTATGCAGCGCCTCCAGCTTGGGCAGCAGCGGCGCGAAATTGCCGTACTGGGTGTGCGGCACCGCGGCGATGCGGCTCCACGGCAGGGCGTTGTCGTAGGTGCTTTCGCCGAACTCGGTGGCATCGACGCTGGCCGGGAAGGCGATGTCCGGCACAACACCCTTGTGCTGGGTGCTGCTGCCGCTGACGCGGAAGAACTGGGCGATGGTCAGCTTGACCTGGCCGAAGCGGTCGGTCTCGTTGGCCGGCCAGCGGTCCAGGTCGACGATGTTCTGCACCGTGCCCTTGCCGAAGCTGGTCTCGCCGATGATCAGGCCGCGGCCGTAATCCTGGATGGCGCCGGCGAAGATCTCCGACGCCGAGGCCGAGCCGCGGTTGATCAGCACCGCCAGCGGGCCGTCCCAGGCCACGGCCGGGTTCTGGTCGCTGTTGACGGTGACGCGGCCGCCGGATTCGCGCACCTGCACCACCGGACCCTGCTCGATGAACAGGCCGGTCAGCTCGATCGCCTCGTCCAGCGAACCGCCGCCGTTGTTGCGCAGGTCCAGCACCACGCCGTCGACCTTGTCGGTCTTGAACCCGGCCAGCAGCTTGGCCACGTCGCGGGTCGCCGAGGCATAGTCCTTGGCGTTGCGGCGGCGGCCTTCGAAGTCCTGGTAGAACGCCGGCAGCTTGATCACGCCGATGCGCCGCGCCGGCTCGCCGTCCTTGGCCGGCAGCTCGATGGTCTCGCCCTTGGCGGCCTGTTCGGCCAGGCGCACCTTCTGCCGGGTCAGCAGCACTTGGCGATGCTTGCCGTCCACGCCGGCTTCGGCGGGGATGTACTCCAGGCGCACCTGTGTGTCCTTGTCGCCGCGGATCTTGGCGACCACGTCGTCGATGCGCCAGCCGATCACGTCCTCGACCGGACCGCTCTTGCCCTGGCCGACGCCGACGATGCGATCGCCCGGCTTGAGCGTGCCGTCCAGCGCGGCCGGACCGCCCGGGATCACCTCGCGGATCACCACCAGGTCGTCCTGCTTCTGCAGCTGCGCGCCGATGCCTTCCAGCGACAGCGACATCTGCTGGTTGAAGTTCTCGGCGGTGCGCGGGGTGAAGTAGTCGGTGTGCGGATCGACCGTGTTGGTGTAGGCGTTCATGAAGAACTGGAACACGTCCTCGCTCTTCAGTTCCTTCACCGAGTCGTCGAGGTTGGCGTAGCGCTTGTCCAGAGTCTTGCGGATGTCGTCCGGCTTCTTGCCGGCGAGCTTCAGCCGCAGCCAGTCGTTCATCACCGACTTGCGCCACAGTGCATCCAGTTCCTGGTCGTCCTTGGCCCACGGCGCATTCTTGCGGTCGTACTCGAACTTCTCGTCGCCGTCGAAGTTGAAGTCCTGCTTGAGCAGCTTGCGCGCGTAGGCGATGCGCTCGTCCACCCGCTGCCGGTACACGGCGAAGATCTGGAACGCCGGTTCCAGCTGGCCGGAGGCGATGTTGGCGCCAAGGTTGTTCTGGAAGCTGGCGAACTTGTCGACGTCGGCCTGGGTGAAGAACTGCTTGCTGCCGTCCAGGGTCTCCAGATACTTCTTGAAGACCTCCTTGGAGGTCGCCTCGTCGAGGGCGCGCGGCCGGTAGGCGTAGCGGCTGTCGGAGAGCAGGCCGTACACCAGCTTGGCGGTGGTGGCCTGGTCGGCGGTGGCAGCGGCCGGCAGGGCGGGCGCATCGGTACGGGCGAACAGCGCCAGCGGTGCGGTCAGCGCAAACGCCAGCAGGAAGGCGGAAGCTTTGAATTTCATCTGGGGACTCTCGGCACCAGGCCGTCAGGGGGGCAGCACATCGCGTGAGACAACACGACAGTGACGCAAGTTGCAGGCCGTGTCACCTGTTCATGAAGCAGACTAGCTGCCGGCTTGCGCAGAAATGTGAACGCTGCCGGTGCGAGCCGCGCGGACGGTCGCTTTGCGGCGACGAACGTGCGTCGTCGCCGCGGCCATGCGCAATGCGCGCGCAGGACGATCAGGCGGCGACGCCGGCGCCAGCCGCCTGGCGATCGGCGTGATAGGACGAACGCACCATCGGCCCGGAAGCGACGTGGCTGAAGCCCAGCGCGTTGCCGTACTCCTCCAGCGCCTTGTATTCGTCCGGCGTCCAGTAGCGCATCACCGGGTGGTGATGGGCGGTCGGCTGCAGGTACTGGCCGATGGTGACCATGTCCACGTCGTGCGCACGCAGGTCGCGCAGGGTCGCCTGCACCTGCTCCAGGGTCTCGCCCAGGCCGAGCATGATGCCGGACTTGGTGGCGATGGCCGGATGCTGCGCCTTGAACTTCTTCAGCAGGGTCAGCGACCACTGGTAGTCGGCGCCGGGACGCACGTTCGGGTACAGGTCCGGCACGGTCTCGATGTTGTGGTTGAACACGTCCGGCGGATTGGTCGCCAGGATCTCCAGCGCGCGGTCCATGCGGCCCTTGCCGCGGAAGTCCGGGGTCAGGATCTCGATGCGGGTGGTCGGCGCGGCGACGCGGATCGCACCGATGCAGTCGGCGAAATGCTGGGCACCGCCATCGCGCAGGTCGTCGCGGTCGACGCTGGTCACCACCACGTACTTCAGGCCCATGTCGGCCACGGTCTGCGCCAGGCTGGCCGGCTCGCCCGCATCCGGCGGCTTGGGCCGGCCGTGTGCGACATCGCAGAACGAGCAGCGGCGGGTGCAGACCTCGCCGAGGATCATGAAGGTGGCGGTGCCGTGGCCGAAGCACTCGTGGATGTTCGGGCAGCTGGCCTCTTCGCAGACGGTGACCAGGCGATTCTCGCGCAGCTTGGCCTTGAGGGTCTGCACCGCATTGCCGGAGGGAATGCGCACGCGGATCCACGAGGGTTTGCGCAGCACCGGCGCGTCGGCGAACTGCACCGGCGAGCGCGCGATCTTGTCGCCGCCCAACTGCTTGACGCCGGTCTGCAGCGGCGCGGGCGCGCTGTCGCCGGAAAGGACCTGCAAGGGAATGGAGCGTGCGCTGGGCTGGGTCATGGCGTGGTCGGCGGGCAGGCGGTCAGGCCGCGTGCGTGAGCGAAAGATCGGGCAAGGCGTCGAGCGGCTGCAGGGTCAGCCCGAACTGGCGCGCCAGTTGGGCCAGCAGGACCGGAGTGACCGCCTGCATGCCGGAAGGACCGCCCAAGTCTAGCACCGCGGTCACCTGCAGGCCCTGGTAGCCGCAGGGATTGATCCGGTGGAACGGCTCCAGGTCCATCGCCACGTTGAACGACAGGCCGTGGAAGGTGCAGCCGCGGCGCACGCGGATGCCGAGCGCGGCGACCTTGGCGTCGCCGACGTAGACGCCCGGCGCGCCGTCGCGGCGTTCGCCGAGGATGTTCCATTCGTCGAGGGTGTCGATGATCGCCTGCTCGATCCGGCACACGTAGTCGCGCACGCCGATGTGCAGCCGGCGCAGGTCCAGCAGCGGGTACACCACCAGCTGGCCGGGGCCGTGATAGGTGACCTGGCCGCCGCGATCGACCTGCAGCACCGGGATGTCGCCCGGTGCCAGCACGTGTTCCGGCTTGCCGGCCTGGCCGAGGGTGAACACCGGCTCGTGTTCGACCACCCACAGTTCGTCGGGGGTGGCCTCGTCGCGCGCGTCGGTGAAGCGCTGCATCGCCCGCCACACCGGCTCGTAGGGCTGGCGGCCGAGCTGGCGGACGCCGCACGGTGGCAGCGTCGGTGCCGGCGCCACTGGCGCGTCCCCGGCTACAGCGTCCACTTCACTTCCGGGTGTTCGCGCAGCGCCTGATGCGCGGCGTCGTACTGGGCGCGGTCCACGGCACGGAAGGCGATGCGCACCGACACGTACTTGCCGTTGGACGAATGCTTCCAACTGACGCGCTCCTCCATCACCTCCACGCCGGCCGCGGCGAGCAGGCGCGGCAGTTCGGCCTCCAGGCCGGTGTTGGCGGTGCCCATGGCGCTGAGTTCGAACACGCCGGGGAACTGGAAACCGTGATCGGGGTTATCGGAAGTGATGTCCATGTCCGCATTATCGGGCCGGCGCCGGGCAAACCCAAGGCCGGCCACGGTGCGCAGACAGCGCCCCGGGATCCCGGAGCCGCGCAGCACGGAGATCCGGCCGCACTCCAGGCACCGGCATGGCCTCCCTGCGCGTCATTGCGCACCACCGCCTTCACGCCGCAAGAGGGCAGATGGGACAGACAAACCCAAACGGACGAATTTGTCCGCTACGGCGCTTTTGCCTATCCTTCACTGCACGGGCTGCGTTCATGGTCCGGGGTGGCGCCGGCACCGACCGCCTGCAGGCGTACATCGCCGCTCACTCCCTTTCCGACCAGAGACGCCGCTCATGCCGTCATCCCGCCCGTTGCTTCCGCTGGCCGTCGCCCTCGCCGCCGCGGCTGCGCCCGCCGTTGCCACCGCGCAATGCCCACGCGACACCCTGGAAGCGACCGCGCCCACCGTCAACGTCCGCGTCGACAACGACCTGTTCGGCGGCGCCGGCCAGGACCAGGGCTATACCAATGGGTTCGGCCTGATCATCGTCTCGCCGAACCTGCGCGACTACACCGACGACCCCTGCCTGCCGCGACTGGCGCGGGCGGCGAACCGCGCCCTGACCTGGCTGCAGCCGAACAGCGACTTCACCCAGCGCAACATGACCTTCGCGGTCGGGCAAGCGCTGTTCACCCCCACCGACAAGACCCGCCGCGACCTGATCGAGGACGACCGTCCCTACGCCGGCCTGTTGCTGATGAACATCGGCTACAACGCGCGCAACGACGACCGCCTGCGTGCCACCCAACTCACCCTGGGCCTGATCGGCCCGTCGGCGCAGGGCAAGCAGGTGCAGGATGCGGTGCACGCCCTGCTCGGCGACGCCAAGTTCCAGGGCTGGGACAACCAGTTGCACGACGAACCGGTGTTCCGCGTGCTGCACGAACGCCTGCGCCGCTGGTCCGGCGACGGCAGCCGCGACGGCTGGGGGTGGGACGCGATCAGCCACTGGGGCGGCGCGCTGGGCACGCTGGACACCCACGCCAATGCCGGCATGGAACTGCGCCTGGGCTGGAAGCTGCCGGACGATTTCGGCAGTTCGCCGCTGCGTCCCGCCGGCGAGAACGTCGCCCCGCCGGCCGACAGCGTCGGCAGCGGCTGGTCAGCGCATCTGTTCGTGACCAGCGATGGACGCTGGGTCTTGCGCGACATCACTCTGGACGGCAACACCTTCCGCGACAGCCACAGCGTGAAGAAGCGCCCCTTCGTCGGCGACGCCGGCATCGGCCTGGCGGTGATGCGCGGCAAATGGAAGTTCGCCCTCGCCCGCTACTGGCGCACCCGCGAGTTCGACCTGCAGCGGCAGACGCCGGTGTTCGGGAGCTTTACGATCAGTCGGAGGTTGTGAGCGGCGGCATGCGGCGGGAGCGGCAAGCGCATTGAGCGATGGCGCGCGTCAGCGCCAAGACGGCACATCGCCCCACAGTAATCGGCAGGCTTGCGAGTTCGGCGCAGGATGCTCACCACCAGCCGGAAGCGTGATTTTCATGCAGTGGCATCCGACCTGCACGCGCGGTCCGCAACCAGGCGAACGGGCCAACCTCACCCCATTGCAGGCCCGTTCTTGCCGCCAGGCCCTTCCTGCTGCCGTTGCTGCGCCTCCAGCGCCAATTGCTGCTCGCGCTGCTGATTGAATGCCTGCGCCTGCTGCACCGTGTCCTGCATCGGCGCGACCGGTTGCGCCACGTCGGTCGCGGCGCGGAAGCCAGGGGTCGTGCCCTCTACCCACAGGTTGTCGCCGGCCATCCGCACCCGGTCGATCTTGCCCGCATCGGCGATCCCGGCCTGCTTGGCGCCGAGCACGGCCTGGGCCACGTGGTCGTCGCCGATATGCGCCGGCACGTCCTGGCGGATGCGCGCGAACATCGCCTGGTCGGCCGCCGACAGGGCCGCAACGCCCTGCGTATGCGCGGCGCTGCGCTCAGCCGCGGGCGCCTGGCTCACCAGGTGCGGCGAGCGCAGTTGCGCCCACTGGTTGGCGTAATCTGCCATCTCCCCCGACTGCGCCGCCGCCGGATCGACCTTCACCATCTTCGGCGCCGCGAAGGCGCTGTCGCGCTGCAGCCCCTGCACCTGGCCGTCGGTGCTCATCGTCACGTTGGTGAAGCGCAGCCCTTCGCGCTCGCCCTTGACCAGCAGCGCCGCGGCCACCTTCTCGCTGTGCGGACCGGAGCCGATACCCTGCCCTGCTTCCATGTAACGCACTTCGCGCAGTGTCCGCGAGAACTCGGTGTGGCCGGGGTGGGATGGATCGCGCAGGTCGCCTGCCCGAGGTGGCATTGCGGGCGGCGCGGCGGGAGCGACGGGGCGGGCGGGTTCAGCGGACCACGCAGGCTCCCGCTGGGGCGCTGGGGCATCGGGCGCCACTTGCGGAGACACAGACGAGGGCTCCCTCGTCTGATCGCGCGATCGCTCGGCCGCCAGCGCTTTCACCGATGTGTAGGTGGCCTCCAGTTCGTCTCGCAGGTTGCCGGACGCCTGGCGCGTGCCCAGCCAACCCTCGCGCGTCCACTGCCCTTCTGCATTGCGCGTGTAGACATGCCCATCCGATCCCGGCTGGACCTGCGGGCTGTCGCGTGCCTGGGTCACCGCTTCGGGAACAGGACCATAGCGATCCCAACCCGCTTGCGCATGCAGCTCGGTGTAAGCGGCCGCGATCGCCGCCGGCGAACGTGACGCGTTGTAGGCCACTACCGACTGCGCGAAGGCATCCAGGGCAGCGGCCTTCTCAGGATCGGCGCGGTCGCGAACCGTATGCATCACGTTGCGCTCCAGCAAGCCATCGGCGACCTGCCGGGTCCATTGGCCGCTGTGCCCATCGCGCTCCCAGGGCGCCTCGCGCAGGCTCGGCCGATCGCTGGCGTCTGCCGGGACACGGTAGGGATCGATCGGCACGTCCGGCGTGGCCAGGCGCAACTGCACCGCGCGGCTGGCCGCCTTGAAGGTCAGCTCGTCGGCGATCTGCGGCGGTGCGGTCTCTTGATGGGTCACGGAGAGGCCGTGATCGCCGAAGGCGTCCACCACCGTGCGGGTCCAGCCCTTGTCCGGCGCCTTCGGATCGAAGCTCCAGTCAACGCCGGTGCGATCGGTCTGATTGTTGATGCGGCGCTGCTCCAGCCATTGCACCGCCTCGTTGGCCCCCATGGCGCCGACCACGCCACCGGCCAGCCCGGTCAGCACCAATCCTGGCCCGGTCTCCACGCCCGCCACCGCGCCGATCTGCGCGCCCAGCGCTCCCCCGGCCCAGCCGCCGACGTTGCGTGCGCCGAACTGCAGCAGCTGCGCCTGCGCGCCGACGGCATTACCTTGCGCCTGCAACTGACCGACGCTGCGCCCGGTTTCGGCGGCGTCGTAGACCGTGGCAGCGGCGCCAAGCATGCCCATCCCACGTATTGCCACCGGCTTGACCCGCACATTGAAGTCCACCGTGTGCGCCGCGGCTGCCTGCCGCTCCACGCCTTCCACAACCTGCAACTGCGCGCGCTCGGCGAGCAACTGCGCGGCCGTCCCCGACGCCACGTTGGCGTTGTGCGGCAGCTGTTCGGGCAGTTCGGCGTGCCAGCTGCGCTGCCCCTGCCAACCGGCATTGACGCCACGCGTCACCGCCGGATCCTGCAGGCGCGCCTCGCGCGCCTCCCGCAACACCTGGCCCGCTGCGCGCGTATCGTGCCGGCTGTCGTAGAGTTCGACGCCTTCGCGGTTGAACAGACGGATCGGCGCCGTGGTCTGCTGCTGCAC
>NZ_AQOK01000868.1:0-8222 GCF_000364645.1 Xanthomonas sp. SHU 308
TGCCGGCGCGCAGCGCATTGGCGCCGATCGCGTAAGCGCGGCGCAGCACGCTGGAGGGCGGATCGATCTCGCCGAGCACCAGCGGTTTCCACGGCCGCGCGATGCCGGCCTTCTCCGCACCGATCGCTTCGCGGTCGGTGCCGAGCCAGTCGGTGTGGTCGATGTCCACGGTGGTGATCACCGCCACATCGGCATCGACCAGGTTCACCGCATCCAGGCGGCCGCCGAGGCCGACTTCCAGCACCGCCAGTTCCAGCTTGGCCTGCTGGAAGAGCCATAACGCCGCCAGCGTGCCGTATTCGAAGTACGTCAGCGCGGTGTCGCCGCGCGCGGCCTCCACTGCCGCGAAGGCGGTCACCAGGTCGGCATCGCTGGCCTCGTCTCCGTCGATGCGCACGCGCTCGTTGTAGCGCAGCAGGTGCGGCGAGGTGTAGCTGCCCACGCGCCAGCCGGCGGCACGCGCGATGGCCTCGACGAAGGCGACGGTGGAGCCCTTGCCGTTGGTGCCGCCGACGGTGATGACGTGCTTGGCTGGCTTGGTCAGGCGCATGCGTGCGGCGACCGCGCGCACCCGCTCCAGGCCCATGGCGATGTCCTGGGGGTGCTGGCGCTCGATGTAGGCGAGCCATTCGGGGAGGGTGTTCATTTGTGTATTTCTAGCCTTTCAGGCAAGCGCGCTCGCTCGCCTGCGTCAGAAGCAACAGCTTTGGAGCGACAGCTTTCGCGCTGACGCGCGAGTCACTTTTCTTTGCTTGTGCAAAGAAAAGTAACCAAAAGAAAGCACACCCGGGCGCCGCGCCCTCCGCGCTACGCGCTCCGGGTGCGCACTTGGCCTGGGCATTTTTCGACGGCACATCCATGTGCCGGCGAAAAACGGCGCGCTTCCTGCGCGCCGCCCCTTCGGGGTTTTCGCCCAGGCCAAGTGCCGCGGCTCACGGGATCCCGAAAAGCAAAGCAAAAGCACAGCAACGGCAACGGCAACGGCAACGGCAACGGCCAAGCAAACCGCATCGGAAGCGGGAAGGATCAACTCGTCGACGAGACGACGCACGCTATACGCGCATCATGTCGGCCCTACAGCGCCCGATGCTTCGCCTCGCCGAAGAACGGCGTGTGATGCGCGCAATCGTTCAAGCGCACCACTTCCAGATGCTCCACATCCGGCCCTTCCAGCAGGTTCAGCGTGGTCGGCGCCTGGCGGAAACTCCACAGCCGCGCGATCGGCAGGCCCAGCACCCGGCACAGGATCACCCGGTTGACCGCATCGTGCGCCACCACCAGCAGCGTGTCGTGCTCGCCCAGGCCCTCGGCGGCGCGGGTCAGGCCGCGCCAGGAGCGCTCCAGCACCTGCCGCAGCGACTCGCCACCCGGCATCAGCACCGTGTCCGGTTCCTCGCGCCAGGCGCGCAGGCGCGCCGGATCCTTCTCGTGGATCTCGCTGGCCAGCAGGCCTTCCCACTCGCCATGGGCGATTTCCTGCAGGTCCGGATCGGTCTGCAGCAACGCCTCGCGCTCAGGGCCCAGGGCGAAGCGCGCGGTGCGCTGCGCGCGGGCCAACGGCGAGGCCACGGCGCGGGTCAGCGGCACCTCGCGCAGGCGGGCGCCCAGCGCCTGCGCCTGAGCGTCGCCGACCGGCGACAGCGGGATGTCGATCTGGCCCTGGTAGCGGCCTTCAGCGTTCCACGGGGTTTCGCCATGGCGGGCGAGCAGAATGCGCATGCGCTGGATTCCTTGGGGGGAAGGGGCCGTCTCGCAAACGAAAACGGAGCGGCATGATACCCGCTCCGTCGCCGGAAACCCTGCGCTGCATCCCGCGTGCCCGCCGCGGCGTGCCGGGGCGGACATGCGGACGGCGGCCGTAGCCGCCGCCCGCCGGAACCTGGCTCACTTGGCCAGGTTCAACTCCTTCAACAGCCGCGGCGCCGGCATCACTTCCTGCATGATCCAGTGCAGGTAGCGCGAATCGACCGCGATCATCCGGGTCATCGCCGGATCGAACACCCAGTTCGAGCTCACCGACTCCCAGTTGCCGTCGAAGGCCAGGCCGACCAGCTTGCCGTGCGCGTCCATCACCGGCGAGCCGGAATTGCCGCCGGTAATGTCCAGGTCGGACAGGAAGTTGACCGGCACCGTGCCCAGCCGCTTGTCCTCCAGCCCACCGTAGCGCTTGGCCTTGGCCGCCTCCAGCAGCGCCTTGGGCGAGTCGAACGGCTCCACGCCGGTGTCCTTGGCGACCACGCCTTCCAGCGTGGTGAACGGGGTGTAGGCCACGCCGTCCTTCGGCACGTAGCCCTTGACGTTGCCGAAGGTGATGCGCAGCGAGGAGTTGGCGTCCGGATACACGAACTCGCCCTGGCTCTTCTTGTAGTCGGCCACGGCCTGCAGGTAGCGCGGACGCGCCAGCAGTTCCTCGCCCTCACGCCGCTTCTCGTCCTGCTCGATCTGCAGCAGGGTCGGCATCAGCGCCACCGCATAGCGCAGCGCCGGGTCGTCGCTGGCCTCGAACGCGGCGCGGTCGGCATGCAGCCACTTCAGGCGCGCCTCGGTATTGCCCAGCTGGGTGCCGGCCAGACGCGTGGCGGCGGCCTGCGCGTCGGCACCGGCCAGCCACTGGTCCAGCGCCGGCAGGCGCTGCGCCTTCGGCAGCTTCAGGTACTGGTCGAACCAGTAGCGCTGCAACTGGCTGTCCATGGCGGCGACGTAGCGGCGCTCCATCTGCTTCATCGCGCCCTCGATCTCGGGCAGGTCGCGCTCCTGGTAGCCCGGCTCGCGTTCGGCGTCCGGCTTGGCGCGTTCGATCGACAGGCGATACAGGGACACCGCACTGCCGAGCACGCCGGTGCGGCGCATCTGCCGCAGCACCAGGTCGCGATCGCGGGTGGCCTTGGCCTGCTCGCCCAGCGCCAGCAGTTGCGCATGCGCCTGCAGCGCGGCCTTGCCCTCGCCGCCCTGGCGCTTGAGCCAAGCCAGCACCGCGTCTTCCTCGGCGTGCTTCTTGGCCGCCGCGTCGATGCGCTTGAAGCCCTCCAGCTGGCCCTCGTAGTTCTTGGCGACGTTGTTCCAGCTGGCCATGGTCGCGGCGTACTTCACCTGGATGTCCGGGTTCTGC
Source organism: Xanthomonas sp. SHU 308 (assembly GCF_000364645.1). Taxonomy (NCBI): domain Bacteria; kingdom Pseudomonadati; phylum Pseudomonadota; class Gammaproteobacteria; order Lysobacterales; family Lysobacteraceae; genus Xanthomonas; species Xanthomonas sp. SHU 308. Next base: position 3,110 of record NZ_AQOK01000868.1, read on the forward strand.
TTGCCGGCCTGCTCGACCAGCGCGATCAGGTCGCGGTACTGGCGCGCGGCGGTGGGGTAGCCCCAGCTCGCGGTGGCGTCGAACTCGGAGGCCAGCGCATAGCGGTTGGTGCGGCCCGGGTAGCCGGCGACCATGACGAAATCGCCAGCGCCCAGCGGCTGGTCGGCGAACTTCAGGAAGTGCTTGGGCTGGTACGGCACGTTGTCCTTGGCATAGGCGGCCGGCTTGCCGTCCTTGCCGACATAGGCGCGGTAGAACGAGAAGTCGCCGGTGTGGCGCGGCCACATCCAGTTGTCGACGTCGCCGCCGAACTTGCCGATGCCCGACGGCGGCGCGTAGGCCAGGCGCACGTCGCGGATTTCCAGGGTGCGGAACAGGCGGTAGGTGTTGCCGCCGGAGAAGCTGTACAGCTCGCAGCGGTAGCCGGCATCGGCTTCGCACGCGGCGACCTGGGACTTGTCGAAATCCTCCAGCGCCTGCGTGCGCTTGAGCGCATCGTTGCCGGCCGCGGCCATCGCCGCCTTGGCCTGCGCGGTGACGTCGGTGATGCGGTCGAGCACGTAGATGCGCGCGTTCGGGCCCGCGCTCAGTTCGGCGCCCTGGCTGGCGGCGCTGAAGCCGTCGCGGATCAGGTTCTTCTGCGGAGTGGAGTTGAGCTGGATCGCGCCGTAGGCGCAGTGGTGGTTGGTCACCACCAGGCCCTGCGGCGAGACGAAGCTGGCGGTGCAGCCGCCGAGCGAGACCACCGCGCCCATCGGGTCGCCGGTGAGATCGGACAGTTGTTGCGGCGACAGCTTCAGGCCGGCCTGCTGCAGCGGCCCGGCGATGTCCGGCAACTGCTGCGGGACCCACATGCCCTCGCCAGCGTGGGCGACGGAGGCGCCGGACAGGGCGGCCACGGCGGCGATGGCGACAGCCAACGAATTCGAACGCATCGAATGGTTTCCTTGATGACAGACGTTAGAGTGTAACGGCTGTCATCAAGCGGCCGGACCGTGACCAATGGCACCCTGACCGCGCCGCAACATGGCCGCGTCGGCCGGGCGCTTATACTGCGCGCCCTCTTCCCATCGAATCTGCACCGACATGGCGCAAACAATGAAGGCGCTGGTCAAGCGCGAGGCCGCCAAGGGCATCTGGCTGGAACAGGTGCCGGTGCCGGTGCCCGGCCCCAACGAGGTGCTGATCAAGCTGGAAAAGACCGCGATCTGCGGCACCGACCTGCACATCTACCTGTGGGACGAGTGGAGCCAGCGCACCATCAAGCCCGGCCTGACCATCGGCCACGAGTTCGTCGGCCGCATCGCCCAGCTCGGCTCGGCGGTCACCGGCTACGAGGTCGGCCAGCGCGTCTCGGCCGAAGGCCACATCGTCTGCGGCCACTGCCGCAACTGCCGCGGCGGGCGTCCGCACCTGTGCCCGAACACGGTCGGCATCGGCGTCAACGTCAACGGCGCCTTCGCCGAGTACATGGTGATGCCGGCCTCCAACCTGTGGCCGATCCCCGACCAGATCCCGTCCGAACTGGCCGCGTTCTTCGATCCCTACGGCAACGCCGCGCACTGCGCGCTGGAGTTCGACGTGATCGGCGAGGACGTGCTGATCACCGGCGCCGGCCCGATCGGCATCATCGCCGCGGGCATCTGCAAGCACATCGGCGCGCGCAACGTGGTGGTCACCGACGTCAACGACTTCCGCCTGAAGCTGGCCGCGGACATGGGCGCGACCCGCGTGGTCAACGTCGCCAACACCTCGCTCAAGGACGTGATGGCCGACCTGCACATGGAAGGCTTCGACGTGGGCCTGGAGATGAGCGGCAATCCGCGCGCGTTTAACGACATGCTCGACTGCATGTACCACGGCGGCAAGATCGCCATGCTCGGCATCATGCCGCGCGGCGCCGGCTGCGACTGGGACAAGATCATCTTCAAGGGCCTGACCGTGCAGGGCATCTACGGCCGCAAGATGTACGAGACCTGGTACAAGATGACCCAGTTGGTGCTGTCCGGCTTCCCGCTGGGCAAGGTGCTCACCCACCAGTTGACCATCGACGAATTCCAGAAGGGCTTCGACCTGATGGAAGAAGGCAAGGCCGGCAAGGTCGTGCTGAGTTGGTGATGCGCGCGCCGTGGCTACGCGGCGATGCGATGCCGAAAAAGACGAAGGGCGCCTCGCGGCGCCCTTCGTATTTTCACGAGACGATGCGATCAGAACGCGATCGTGCCCGAGACCACCACGCGGTGACCGGCCAGGCGCTCGGTAAAGTTCGCCGCGCCCTTGTTGTCGGTGTCGTAGTAGCCCACGCTCAATGCCAGCGGGCCGACCATCTTGCCCACGCTGACGTTGTAGTCGGTGTAGTCCTGGTACGCGGTCAACGCGCTTTCGTAGGTGGTGCGGCCGACGTGCGCGCCGACGCTGAAGCCCTGCGGCAGCGACCAGTTCCCGTCCAGCGCGTAGTAGAAGCTGTCCCGGTCCAGGTTGTACACGTTGTCGGTGTAGGCCACGGTCAGGGTGTAGGTCTTGAGGAACTTGGTCTTGGTGATCAGTTCGTTGTAGTTCGACTTGCCGGCGCCCGGATAGCCGTAGCGGTTGACCATCACGTCGAAGTTCCAGTCCGGCGAGAAATCGACGTTGTAGCCGACGAAGCCGTCCACTTCCCAATCCGGATCGCCCGCGCCGAAATCGACGTTGGAGCCCCAGGTGCCCACGTACAGGCCGAACGGCGAGGTGTAGGTGAGGCCGGCCTGGAACGCCGGGCCTTTGTTGGTCTGGGAGACGCCACGGAACACGTAGTCGCTGACCACGCCATAGGAGCCGGTGATCGGCGAGGTGGGCTCGTCCTGGGCCAGGACGGTGAGCGGCGAAGCGGCCAGTGCGACGGCCAGGGCGAGAGTGGTCTTGTTCACCGGTCATTCTCCTAGGGTTGACGAGGAAGGGGTGCAGCGACGAGGCGGATGCGCCTTTACGGTTTTTTAACTGCTTTGATCGTGCAGTGCAACAACTTTTCACGCGGCGCATGCCACGCCGTGACACAAAACCCCCGATCGCGCCAAGCGCGGACACAGCGAGCCGCCGACAGCGGGAGCCGGCCTGCCAGGGAAGGCCCTCGTCCGGGAGTTGGCGGTCAGGCCGCGACCGGGCAGGCAGCCGCTGGCCACACCAATGCGCAGGCGCGGGCGATCGCCGATCGGCAGGGCGCGATGGCGCCTCAGTCGGGCCGGGCGAAGACCCCGAAACGGCGTGCGCGCAGGTGCAATGGCTGGCCCGGCGCGTAGTCGGGTGCCCCCTCGCCCGCCGGCAGTTCCACCTCGACCTCGTCGTGGCCGTGCGCCAGCTGCGCGCGCAAGCGCAGTCGCGGGCCGCTGCGCTGGATCGACAGCACCGTCGCCGCCCAGCCCTCGTTGCCTGGCGCCAGGTCTTCCGGCCGCACATACAGCTCGACCGGACCACTGGACAGCGGCGTCGACGGCGCCGGCAAGGCCAGGCCGCCGACCTGCACCGCCCCGTCGTGCAGACGCGCGGGCAGCCGGTTCACCGCGCCGACGAAGGCGTAGACGAAGGGCGAAGCCGGCTGCTCGTAGACCTGTGCCGGGCTGCCGATCTGCTCGATCCGGCCGCGGTTGAGGATGGCCACGCGGTCGGCCAGTTCCAGCGCCTCTTCCTGGTCGTGGGTGACGAACACCGTGGTCAGGCCGGTGCGTTCGTGCAGCTCGCGCAGCCAGCGCCGCAGGTCGCGGCGGACCTGCGCGTCGAGCGCGCCGAACGGTTCGTCGAGCAACAGCACGCGCGGCTCGATCGCCAGCGCGCGGGCCAGCGCCACACGCTGGCGCTGGCCGCCGGACAGTTGCGCCGGGTAGCGTCGCTCCAGATCGTGCAACTGCACCAGCGCCAGCAGTTCCTGCACCCGCGCGCGGATGCGCGACTCGCTCCAGCGCGCCTCGCGGCGCACGCGCAGGCCGAAGGCGATGTTCTCGTACACGCTCATGTGCTTGAACAAGGCGTAGTGCTGGAACACGAAGCCGACCCGGCGCGCCTGCACCGACAGCGCGGTGGCGTCCTCGCCGTGGATCAGCACGCGTCCGCGGTCGGCATGTTCCAGCCCCGCGATCACCCGCAGCAGCGTGGTCTTGCCGGAGCCGGAGGGCCCCAGCAGCGCCAGCAGTTCGCCCTGGCGGATGTCCAGGCTGACGTCGTCGAGCGCGGCGAAATCGCCGAAGCGCTTGCCCAGATGCTGTACGCGAATGCTCATCGCAACCTCAATGTCGGTGAGTGGCGGCCAGCGCCGCGCCGTGGCGCCAGTGCAGCCAGGACTTGACGGCGAGCGTCAGCAGCGCGGTCAGCGCCAGCAGGCTGGCGCAGGCGAAGGCCGCGCTGTAGGCGTATTCGTTGTAGAGGATCTCCACATGCAGCGGCAGCGTGTTGGTGCGCCCGCGGATCTGTCCGGACACCACCGACACCGCACCGAACTCGCCCATCGCCCGCGCACTGCACAGCAGCACGCCGTACAGCAGGCCCCAGCGGATGTTCGGCAGGGTCACCCGCAGGAACGTCTGCCAACCGCTGGCGCCCAGGCTCAGCGCTGCCAGCTCCTCGTCGTCGCCCTGCTGCTCCATCAGCGGCATCAGCTCGCGGGCGATGAAGGGAAAGGTGACGAAGGTGGTCGCCAGCACGATGCCCGGCAGTGCGAACACGATGCGCGGCAGATGCAGCGACACGTCGCCCAGCGGCGGCAGGTGCAGCCACACGCCTTCGTCGATCAACGGCCAGACCCAGCCGTTGCGGCCGAAGATCAGGATGAACAACAGGCCAGCGACCACCGGCGACACCGAGAACGGCAGGTCGATCAGGCTCACCAGCAGGCGCTTGCCGGGGAAACGGTGCTTGCTGACCGCCCAGGCCGCGGCCACGCCGAACACCAGGTTCAACGGCACCACGATCGCCGCCACCAGCAGGGTCAGGCGGATCGCCGCCAGCGCGTCCGGATCGGAGATCGCGCGCCAGAACACACCGACGCCGCTGCGCAACGCCTCGGTGAACACCAGCAGCAAGGGCAGCAGCAGGAACGCCAGCAGGAAGGCGAGCACGCCGCCGATCAGCAACCGCCGCACCCAGC
>NZ_AQOK01000869.1:0-750 GCF_000364645.1 Xanthomonas sp. SHU 308
AACCTGCACGTGCGCGGCGACGGCGGCAGCGCCGGCCTGCCCGGGGACGTGCGCGGCCAGCGCGGACACGACCGACGCCATCACGCCACCGCCCTGCCGCGCCGCGCGAACCAGGCCTGCGCCCCATTCACCAGTAGCAGCGACAGCAGCGACAACAGCAGCATCGCCGCGGCGATCGCGCTGGCGCCGCCGTAGTCGAACTCTTCCAGGCGGATGGTGATCAGCAACGGCGCGATCTCGGTGGCATTGGGCAGGTTGCCGGCGATGAAGATCACCGAGCCGTACTCGCCGACGCCACGCGCGAAGGCCAGCGCGAATCCGGTCAGCACCGCCGGCCACAGGGTCGGCAGCACTACCCGGCGCACCGTCTGCCAGCGCCCGGCACCGAGCGTGGCCGCCGCCTCTTCCAGTTCCCGCTCGGCCTCGGCCAGCACCGGCTGCACGATCCGCACCACGAACGGCAGCCCCACGAACACCAGCGCCACGACGATGCCCAGTGGCGCGTAGGCGACCTTGACCCCGCTCGCCCCGCTGACCTGCATCAGCCCGACATAGCCGACCAGCAGGCCGCCGACGCCCAGTGCGGCCAGGCTCAGCACGGCGACCGTGCCGAGCAGGCGCTGCAGCACGCGCAGCGGTGCCGGCAGCAGCGCCTGGCTACGCCGCAGCAGCGCGTAGCCGGTCGCCGCCAGCGCCAGCAGCAGCGCCAGCCGCGGCCACCACCAGGCCAGCGTCGGCAGGCTGGGCGCC
>NZ_AQOK01000870.1:0-3933 GCF_000364645.1 Xanthomonas sp. SHU 308
GTCCGATCCAGCCGTTGCTGCCGTACAACGCGGTCAGGGCGATGCCGGCCACCGCGGTCGGCAGCGCGAACGGCAGATCGATCATCGCGTCGAACAGGCGCTTGCCGGGAAAGCGATAGCGCACGAACACCCAGGCCACCCAGGTGCCCATCACCGCATTGAACGCGGCCGCGGCCAACGCGGTGCCGAAACTCAAGCGCAACGCCGCCAGCACCCGCGGCTCGCTCCACACCCGCCACACGCCGTCCCAGCCCAGCCCGCTGGTCTTGAGCAGCACCGCGAACAAGGGGATCAGCACCACCAGTCCCAGCCAGGTCAGGGTGATGCCCAGACTCAGCCCCAACCCCGGCATCACCCGGCGCTGGCGCGGGGCGCGGGCAACGGCGGCGGCGGTCACGGCCATCGCGTCACTTGCTCGCCTGGATCTGGTCGAACAGGCCGCCGTCGTCGAAGTGCGTGGCCTGCGCCTTGGCCCAGGACCCGAACGCCTGATCGATGGTGACCAGGCGCACCTTCGGCAGCCGCGCCAGATCGGCGCGATCGGCGTACTCGGGATGGCGCGGGCGGTAATAGTGTCTGGCCGCGATCTTCTGTCCTTCCGGCGAGTACAGGTACTTCAGGTATTCCTCGGCCACCGCGCGGGTGCCGTGCTTGTCCACGTTCTTGTCGACCAGCGCCACCGACGGCTCGGCCAGGATCGACAGCTTCGGCACGACGATCTCGAACTTGTCCTGGCCCAGTTCCTGCTGCGCCAGGAACGCCTCGTTCTCCCAGGCCAGCAGCACGTCGCCGATGCCGCGCTGGACGAAGGTGGTGGTGGCGCCGCGCGCGCCGGTATCCAGCACCGGCACGTTGCGGAACAGCGCGCGCATGTAGTTGAGGATGCGTTCGCGGTCGCCCTTGAAGATGTGGTCGGCGTAGGCCCAGGCGGCCAGATAGTTCCAGCGCGCGCCGCCGGAGGTCTTGGGATTGGGCGTGATCACCGACACGCCGCTGCGCAGCAGGTCGGGCCAGTCCTTGATCCCCTTCGGATTGCCCTTGCGCACCAGGAACACGATGGTCGAGGTGTACGGCGCGCTGTTGTCGGGCAGGCGCGTGGCCCAGTTCGCATCGATCAACTTGCTCTTGGCGGCGATCGCATCGACGTCGTAGGCCAATGCCAGCGTCACCACGTCCGCCTCGACCCCGTCGATGACCGCGCGCGCCTGCTTGCCGGAGCCACCGTGCGAGGTCTCCACCGCGACCTGCTCGCCGGGATGCAGTTGCGCCCAGTGCCTGGCGAAGGCGGCGTTGTAGTCCCGGTACAGCTCGCGGGTGGGATCGTAGGACACGTTGAGCAGTTGCGTCTCGGCGGCGGCCGCGGCCCCGGCGAACACGCACAGTGCGAGCGCGAGCAGCGGGCGCCAGCGGCGCGGCGGAAGGCTGGACATGGGCGGTTCTCCGAAAACACACAGGCCGACGCCGCGGCCGATACCCGCCGCGGACCATGACGCATGCTGCGCAGCGGCAGGCGGCGGGTGAAATGACTTCCCGGCAGCGGCTCATGCCATTTGCGCATGACGGCCGCGGCCGGCGCGGGCGCCGCGGTAAAATCGCCCTTCTTTCCGCCGCGCGTGCCCGTCATGACCGACTCCCGCCTCACCCAGCACTACGCCGAGGAACTGGACGCGATCCGCGCCCAGGGCCTGTTCAAGTCCGAGCGCATCATCGTCGGCCCGCAGGCGGCGGAAATCGTCCTCGCCGACGGCCGCCGCGTGCTGAACTTCTGCGCCAACAACTACCTGGGCCTGGCCGATCATCCGGCACTGATCCAGGCCGCCAAGGACGCGCTGGACACGCACGGCTTCGGCATGGCCTCGGTGCGCTTCATCTGCGGCACCCAGGACCTGCACAAGCAACTGGAAGCGCAGATCGCCACGTTCTTCGGCACCGAGGACACCATCCTCTACGCCGCCTGCTTCGACGCCAACGGCGGCCTGTTCGAACCGCTGCTCGGCGAGCAGGACGCGATCATCTCCGACGCGCTCAACCATGCCTCGATCATCGACGGCGTGCGCCTGTGCAAGGCCAAGCGCTTCCGCTACGCCAACTGCGACATGGCCGACCTGGAAGCGCAGCTGCAGGCGGCCGACGCCGCCGGCTGCAAGACCAAGCTGATCACCAGCGACGGCGTGTTCTCGATGGACGGCTTCATCGCCCCGCTGGACGAGATCACCGCGCTGGCGAAGAAGTACAACGCGCTGGTGCACATCGATGAATGCCATGCCACCGGCTTCCTCGGCGCCAGCGGCCGCGGCTCGGCCGAGGTCAAGGGCGTGCTGGACCGGATCGATATCGTCACCGGCACCCTGGGCAAGGCCATGGGCGGCGCGCTGGGCGGTTTCACCACCGGCCGCCGCGAGGTGATCGAACTGCTGCGCCAGCGCTCGCGACCCTACCTGTTCTCCAACTCGCTGCCGCCGCACGTGGTCGCGGCCGGGATCAAGGCCTTCGCGATGCTCGACGCCGCCGACGACCTGCGCGCGCGCCTGGTCGAGAACACCGCCTACTTCCGCGAGCGCATGGCCGCCGCCGGGTTCGACATCAAGCCCGGCACCCATCCGATCTGCCCGGTGATGCTGTACGACGCGCCGCTGGCGCAGCGCTTCGCCGAGCGGCTGCTGGAGGAAGGCATCTACGCCATCGGCTTCTTCTTCCCGGTGGTGCCCAAGGGCCAGGCGCGGATCCGCACCCAGATCAGCGCCGCGCACACCCGCGAGCACCTGGACCAGGCGATCGACGCGTTCACCCGTATCGGCCGCGAACTGGGCGTACTCGCCGCCTGAGATGCGCGCCGCGCTGCGCCAACGGCTGTTGCTGGCGGCGCAGACCGACGCCCAGGCGCAAGCGCTTGAGGACGGCTGGGAGACCCGCTGCCTGCATTGCCGCCGGCGCCTGCGCCTGCGCGCTGACGGCGAACCGCTCGGACACAGCACGCTGGAACACGTAGTGCCGCAGGCCTGGTTCGGGCGCCGCGTCGCCGCGGCGCTGTGCGCCCAGGTGGGCGACGATGCCAACGATGCCCGAAACCTGGCGCTGGCCTGTGCCGGCTGCAATCACGCCAAGGGCCGCCACCACGATGCACGCGGGCCGCAGGATGCGCGCGCCCGTGAGGTGGTGGTGGCGTTACTCAGCGCGCGGCTGGCGCGCTGGCGTCCGCCGCCGGCGCCAACGCCGTGACTTCGGCGGCGCTGAGCTCGCGCCACGCGCCCTTGCCCAGGTCGCCCAGTACCAACTCGCCGACCGCCACCCGCACCAACCGCAGCACGTCCAGGCCAAGCACGGCCAGCAGCCGCCGGATCTGCCGGTTGCGTCCCTCGTCCAGCACCACTTCCAGCCAGGCATGGCGCTCGCCCTGGCGCAGCAGGCGCGCCTGCTTGGCCCGCAGCGGTTCGCCGTCGTCGACCACGCCGGCACACATCCGTGCCAGCAGCGCAGCGTCGGGCACCGCGTCCACCTGCACGTGATAGGTCTTGTCCGGGCCGCTGCCCGGATCGGTCACCCGCGCCGCCCACTGCGGGTCGTTGCTGAACAGCAGCAGGCCCTCGCTGGCCTTGTCCAGGCGCCCGACCGGCGCCAGCCACGGCAGGCCGGCACCGTCGAAACAGCGGTACACGGTGTCGCGGCCACGCTCGTCCTGCGCACTGGTGACCAGCCCGCGCGGCTTGTTGAGCATCAGGTACCGGCGCGCGGTGTCGGCCAGCGGCGCGCCGTCCACGGCCAGCCGGTGGCGGCCCTGCAGGATCGGGAATTCGGGATCGGTGACGATGCGTCCGTCGACGGCGACGCGGCCGGCGGCGATCCAACGCGCGGCCTCGGTGCGCGAGCACAGGCCCAGCTTGGACAGGGTGCGGGCCAGGCCGTGGCGCGGCACGGCCGGCGCGGTGCTGCGCG
>NZ_AQOK01000871.1:0-391 GCF_000364645.1 Xanthomonas sp. SHU 308
TGGCGGCACGCCCCGGCCAGTGCTGGCTGGCGGTGGGCGCAGGCACGGCGCGCGCTTTGCGCCAGCACGGCATCGCCGAAGTGGCGACGCCGGCGCGGATGGACAGCGACGGCCTGCTGGCACTGCCGGAACTGGCCGCGCACGACCTGCCGGTGGGACTGATCACCGCCCCCGGCGGCCGTGGCCTGATCGCCGCACACCTGCAGGCGCGCGGCACCCCGCTGCTGCGCGCGGACGTGTATGTGCGCGAACCGGTACGACTGCGCGCGGCCGACCTGGCCCGCCTGCGTGCGGCGCCACCCGGCGTGCTGGCGCTGAGCAGCGGCGAGGCGCTGCAACAGCTGCTGGCGCAGTTGCCGGAGGAGTTGGCCCGGGCCTGGCGCGCGCGGCC
>NZ_AQOK01000872.1:0-310 GCF_000364645.1 Xanthomonas sp. SHU 308
GGCAGTGCCTGGCGCGGCGGCTCCGTGCGTGCCATCTCGCGGGCGAAACCGGACGGCTGCATGCCCGGGTCGCCGCGCCGCGGCGGTTCGGCAAAGCGCGCTTCCGGCATGCCGCGATTGGCGATGGCCTCGCGCGGCGCCTGGCTGGGCGTCAGCGCCTGCGGTACCGGGCGGCCATGGAACTGCGGGACCGGCATCGCGGGAGCCGCGCGCGGAGCGCTCGGCTGGGCCATCGCCACGCTGCGTTGCGGAGCTGCGGCATGCTGCACAAAACCCGGCAGCAGGCGCGGATCGCGCGCGGCCGCCATGG
>NZ_AQOK01000873.1:0-3097 GCF_000364645.1 Xanthomonas sp. SHU 308
TGTACCGCTGGCGGCAGACCGACGGGATGGACGACCTGGAGAGCACCGACGAGGTCCGCGCCAGCCCGCAGTCGATCGACATTCCCGCGCAGGGGCGGCAACTGCTGCGGCTGGTGCGTACCGGCCCTGCGAGCGCCAACGAAGGCGCCTACCGCCTGGTGCTGGAGGAACGCACCGCCCCACCCGACACCGGCGCGCCTGCCACGCAGGCCGCTCCGTTGCTGCTGCGCTATTCCACGCCGGTGTTCCTGAGCCCTGCGGACCCGGCAGCCGCACCGCGCCTCAGCGCCCACCTGATCGCCGGCGCGCGCGGGCCGGAGCTGGTGGTGCACAACCGCGGCAGCGCCCACGCCCGGCTCAGCGACCTGAGCTTCGTCGGCGCCGACGGCCGCACCCTGCCCCTGTTCCCCAGTCTCTCCGGCTATGTCCTGGCCGGCACCTACAAACGCTGGCCGCTGCCTGCCGCCGCGGCCGCGCCCGGCGGCCGCTTCGCGGCACGGCTCGACGACCAGGCGCCACTGCAGCCGCTGCCGGCCGAGTGAACCGCCCGGCACATTGCGCCAGCGGCCCCCGCCAGGTATAGTGCGCGGCTTCGTCGTGCCTGTCATGGCCGATGGACCGTCCACGCCGGACGCACCGGCGAATTCACACCTGCCGCCATCGCCCGTGCCGGGGTGCTCCGCAAGGAGTTCGGCCACGGAGGCAGCAGGGAGGCCCAACCCCGGAATCGTCGTGCGGCCCGCAAGGCCGTCGTCATGCGCGCGCTTCACCCATTCCTGCCCGCGCACGGCCGGTTCCCCATCAGGAGTCACTGCAATGCCCCAGGTCACCATGCGTCAGATGCTGGAAGCCGGCGTCCACTTCGGCCACCAGACCCGCTACTGGAACCCCAAGATGGCGCCGTACATCTTCGGCGCGCGCGGCAAGATCCACATCATCAACCTCGAGAAGACGGTTCCGCTGTTCAACGACGCGATGAACTTCATCTCCAGCGTCGCGCAGAAGCGCGGCACCATCCTGTTCCTGGGCACCAAGCGCAGCGCCCGCGACGCGGTGAAGGAAGAAGCCGAGCGTTGCGGCCAGCCGTTCATGACCCAGCGCTGGCTGGGCGGCACGCTGACCAACTTCCGCACCGTCAAGCAGTCGGTGGCGCGTCTGAAGGAGCTGGAAGCGGCCGAAACCGACGGCACCTTCGACAAGCTGGTCAAGCACGAAGTGCTGACCCTGCGCCGCGAGCGCGACAAGCTGGAAGCCTCGCTGGGCGGCATCAAGGAAATGAACCGTCTGCCGGACGCCCTGTTCGTCATCGACATCGGCCATGAAGACATCGCCATCAAGGAAGCCAAGAAGCTCGGCATCCCGGTGATCGCGGTGGTCGACACCAACTACAACCCGGACCTGGTCGACTACGCCATCCCGGGCAACGACGACGCCATCCGCGCCGTGCAGCTGTACGCCCGTGCCGCCGCCGACGCCGTGCTGGAAGGCAAGGCCGCTGCGCCGAACGCCGCCAGCGTGCGCGAGGAAGAGTTCGCCGAGGGCGGCGACGACAAGGGCCGCGGCCCGCGCAAGAACGGCAAGAAGGCCGAAGAGACCGCTCCCGCCGCCGAGTAACCGGCGCGCCATGCGGCTGCGCGATCATGCGCAGCCGCCGCCCGGCGCGTTCGGCGCGCCCGGCTTCGCGAGCGCCGCCTGCGGCGCCCGCTTCCCAGATCTACCGGCCGGCCGCAAGCCGGCCTTTTCCCACCTTTCGTGAGGACATCCCGTGGAAATCACTGCTTCCCTGGTCAAGGAACTGCGCGAGCGCACCGGCGCCGGCATGATGGAGTGCAAGAAGGCACTCACCGAGAACGCCGGCAACATCGACAACGCCGCCGAGTGGCTGCGCAAGTCGGGCCTGGCCAAGGCCGACAAGAAGGCCGACCGCGTCGCCGCCGAAGGCCGCATCGCGATGGCCCAGGACGGCGGCAAGGCGGTCCTGGTCGAAATCAACTCCGAGACCGACTTCGTCGCCAAGGACAACAACTTCCTGGCCTTCACCGACGCCGTCGTCCAGGCCGCCCTGGCCTCCGGCGCCGCCGACGTCGAAGCGCTGAAGAGCGCCAAGCTGCCCAGCGGCGAGACCGTCGAGGAAGCCCGTGCCGCGGTCATCGCCAAGGTCGGCGAGAACGTGCAGGTGCGCCGCCTGGTGCGCATCGACAGCGCCAACAACGTCGCCGCCTACGTGCACGGCGGCCGCATCGGCGTGCTGGTCGAGGTCAAGGGCGGCGACGCCGACCTGGCCCGCGGCATCGCCATGCACATCGCGGCGATGAACCCGCCGCACGTCAAGGCGTCCGACGTCCCGGCCGAGTTCGTGGCCAAGGAAAAGGAAATCGAGCTGGCCAAGATGTCGGAGAAGGACAAGGCCAAGCCGGCCGACATCCTGGAGAAGATCATCAGCGGCAAGATCGCCAAGATCGTCAACGAGGTCACCCTGTACGGCCAGCCCTACGTGCTGAACACCGACCAGACCGTGGAGCAGGCGGTGAAGGCCGCCGGCGCCGACGTGGTCGGCTTCCAGCGCCTGGCGGTGGGCGAAGGCATCGAGAAGGTGGTGGAAGACTATGCCGCCGAAGTGATGAAGCAGGCCGGCCTGGCCTGATCCCGCGCCCGGGGAGAAAAGAGCCGCGCATTGTCGCGGCTTTTTTTTTACGGGTGTACGCTGCGCAGGCCGGGACAGGCCGCTCCCCCACCTCTCATTCCATGCCGTATCGGAAGTGCATGCATCCTGAACTCGAAGCGATCCTGAGTCACTCCCGCGACCTGCCCTCGCCCCCCGGCGTTGCCTTGCGCATCATCGAACTGGCGCAGGATGCGGACGTGGACCTGGCCGCGACCGCCGATGCGATCGCCATGGACATGGCACTGAGCGCGCGCATGCTGCGCATCGCCAATTCCCCGCTGTACGCCAGCCGGCGTCGCGTCGACAACCTGGGCCAGGCGCTGACCATGCTCGGCCTCAACGCCGCGCTGAGCCTGGCGTTGGGCTTTTCGATGGTGCAGAGCCTGCGCGGCGGCAGCGGCGAGCCGCAGGAACGGCTGTGGCGACGCAGCG
>NZ_AQOK01000874.1:0-4578 GCF_000364645.1 Xanthomonas sp. SHU 308
GCTGGCGGCGCTGGCCAGCCGCCTGCTCGGCCAGGCCGCGGGGTTGCGCAAGCACGAGGAGCTGATGCTGGCCGGGCTGTTGCAGGACATGGGCGCACTGGCCCTGCTGCACGTCTGCCACGACCGCTATTCCGCCCTGCTGCACGAGGCCGCCGGCGATCCGCAGCGGCTGAGCGCGCTGGAGCGCGAGCACCTGGGCGCCGACCGCGCCGAGGTCGGCGCCTGGCTGGCGCAGAAATGGAAGCTGCCCGCCTACCTGCAGCGCAGTATCGGCAGCGGCGGCACTGCCGGCGCCGCGACCGAACCCTTCGACATCTGCGTGCGCCTGTCCGGCGCCATCGCCGACATCTGGCTCGGCGACGATCCCGAAGCCGCGCGCACCCACGCCATGCAGTGCGCCTATCGCGACCTGCAACTGGACAGCCGCCGCTTCGACGAGGTGGTGGGCCACATCGCCGAGGCGCTGCCGGCGGTCAGCCCGATCTTCGACGTGCGCATCGCGCAGCCGGAGCGGGTCGACGCGATCATCAGCCATGCCCGCGAGCTGATGGTGCTGCGCAACCTGCGCGAAGTGCAGGAAGCCAACCGCGTGCGCCAGCGCGCCGACGAGTACGAGCAGCACGCACGGCGCCTGGCCGAACAGGCCAGCCGCGACGCCCTCACCGGCGTGTTCAACCGGCACCAGCTGGACACTTTGCTCAAGCAGCAGTTCGAACTGGCCAATCGCCACGACTGGCCGCTGTCGGTGGCCTTCATCGATCTGGACGATTTCAAGAAGATCAACGACGCGCACGGGCACCTGGTCGGCGACCAGGTCCTGCGCGCATTCGCGCAGACCCTGCAGCCGATGCTGCGCGCCAGCGACACCGTGGCGCGCTTCGGCGGCGAGGAATTCCTGGTGCTGTTGCCCAACACCGGCGAGGAAGCCGCGCTCGGGGTGATGCGGCGCATCCTCGCCGAGATCGCGCAGCGGCCGATGGCCGACACCAAGCAGGGGCCGCTGCACATCAGCTTCTCCGCGGGCGTGGCCACGCAGGGCGGCCGCGAGCGTTTCAACAGCGCGCAGGAACTGCTGCAGGCGGCCGACGACATGCTGTACAGCGCCAAGCACGGCGGTCGCAATCGCGTCACCGCGCGTTCGTCCGGCGAGGCGCAACGCTGAAGCATCGCCGGCGGCACAGACGCGCTGGCGCGCATCGGCTAAAATCGTGTGGTTTGCCCGTCATCCCCCAACGAGGTTGCCATGTCCCAGCTCGCCTATCGCCGTATCCTGTTGAAACTGTCCGGCGAAGCGCTGATGGGAGACGGGGACTACGGCATCGACCCGAAGATCATCAATCGCCTCGCCCATGAGGTGATCGAGGCGCAGCAGGCCGGCGCGGAAGTGGCGCTGGTGATCGGCGGCGGCAACATCTTCCGCGGCGCCGGTCTGGCCGCCAACGGCATGGACCGGGTCACCGGCGACCACATGGGCATGCTCGCCACCGTCATCAACGCGCTGGCGATGCAGGACGCGCTGGAAAAGCTCGGCGCCAAGGTGCGCGTGATGAGCGCGATCAAGATCAACGACGTGTGCGAGGACTTCATCCGCCGCCGTGCGATCCGCCACCTGGAAAAGGGCCGCATCGCGATCTTCGCCGCCGGCACCGGCAACCCCTTCTTCACCACCGACTCCGGCGCCGCGCTGCGCGCGATCGAGATCGGTGCCGACCTGCTACTGAAGGCGACCAAGGTCGACGGCGTGTACGACAAGGACCCGAAGAAGCACGCCGACGCCGTACGCTTCGACAGCCTGACCTACGACGAGGTCATCGCCCGCAACCTGGAAGTGATGGACACCGCCGCCTTCGCCCTGGCCCGCGACAGCGACCTGCCGCTGCGCATCTTCAACATGGGCCAGCCCGGCGAACTGCTGAAGATCTTGCGCGGCGCCGAGATCGGCACGTTGGTGAAGGGAAGGGGCTGACGCCCCGGGAATAGGGAATCGGGAGCGGGGAATCGCAGAGCGTTGCGCACTGCAGCATTGGCGCTGGCCACGATTCCCCCCACATTGGCGTTCAGTTGGGCGCGCCGGAATCCGCCCTTGCCATTCCCCATTCCCGATTCCCCACTCCCGGCAGGCTATAATCGTCCGATTCAGATTCAGCACGGACACCGGCGATGCTCAACGAAATCAAGCAAGACGCACAGACCCGCATGGCCAAGAGCATCGACGCGCTGCGTCATGCGCTCATCAAGGTGCGCACCGGCCGCGCGTCGACCGCCTTGGTCGAGCACCTGAAGGTCAACTACTACGGCTCGGACATGCCGCTGAGCCAGGTCGCCAGCGTGGCCGTCGCCGACGCCCGCTCGCTGACCATCACCCCGTGGGAAAAGCAGATGGTCGGCGCGGTCGAGAAGGCGATCCTGGCCTCGGACCTGGGCCTGACCCCGAACACCGCCGGCACCACCATCCGCCTCAACCTGCCCGCGCTCACCGAGGAGCGCCGCCGCGAGCTGTCCAAGGTCGTGCACGGCGAAGGCGAGGACACCAAGGTCGCGATCCGCAACATCCGCCGCGACGCCAACCAGCAGGTCAAGGATCTGCTGAAGGACAAGAAGGTCACCGAGGACGAGGCCCGCGCCAGCGAGGACGACATCCAGAAGCTGACCGACAAGGCGATCAAGGACGTGGACGACGTGGTCAAGGGCAAGGAACAGGAACTGATGGCGGTCTGAGCCTGCGCCTGCCGGCCATGCCTTCCGACCCCATCCCCATGTCCCTGCCCCGCCACCTGGCCATCATCATGGATGGCAACGGCCGCTGGGCGCAGCGCCGCCGCCGGCCGCGCGTGATCGGCCACCGCGCCGGCGCGCGTGCGGTCAACCGCACCATCGACTTCTGCCTGGAGCGCGGCATCGGCGCGCTGACCCTGTTCGCCTTTTCCAGCGAGAACTGGGGGCGTCCGCAGGAGGAAGTGGACGCGCTGATGAAGCTGTTCCTGCACGCGCTCGACCGCGAGGTCGAGGAGTTGCAGCGGCGCGGCGTGCGCGTGCGCTTCATCGGCGACCGCGCGCGCTTCGCGCCGTCGCTGTGCGAGCGCATGGCCCAGGCCGAGGCGCGCACCCGCGACAACCAGGCGCTGCACCTGTCGATCGCCGCCAGCTACGGCGGCCGCCAGGACATCGCCCTGGCCGCGCGCGCGCTGGCCGAGGACGTCGCCGCCGGGCGCCTGCGCCCGGAGCAGATCGACGAGGACGCGCTGTCGGCGCGCATGGCGCTGGCCGACCTGCCGCCGCCGGACCTGTTCATCCGCACCGGCGGCGACCTGCGCATCAGCAACTTCCTGCTGTGGCAGCTGGCCTATACCGAACTGTGGTTCACCGAGACCCTCTGGCCCGAGTTCGGCCCCGAGGTGCTGCAACAAGCCCTGGACGACTACGCCCGCCGCGAGCGGCGTTTCGGCCTCACCAGCGCGCAGGTCGCCGAAGCGGCGACGGAGAACGTTTCCGCATGACCCGTACCCGCGTCATCGCCGCGCTGATCATGGCCCCGCTGGCCATCTGCGCCATCCTGCTGCTGCCGACCCAGTGGCTGGTCGCGCTGGCCGCCCTGATCTTCCTGATCGGCCTGTGGGAATGGCTGAAGCTGGCCGAGGTCGACGACACCCTGCCGCGCACCATCCTGCTGATGCTCAACCTGCTGCTGATGGTTCTGCTGGTGTGGGCCTCGGCCGGCTCCCTGGTGCTGTTCCAGCTGACCACCCTGATCGGCGCCGGCTGGTGGTGCGTGGCCTTGCTGTGGCTGGGCTTCTACCGCTTCGGCTCCGACCACGCCACCTACGCGCGGGTGTTCAAGCTCGCCGCCGGCACCCTGGCGATCGTACCGGCCTGGGCCGCGCTGGGCCTGATCCACGCCAGCGAGCCCAACGGCCACCGCTGGCTGCTGACCGCGCTGGCGACGGTGTGGGCCGCCGATTCCGGCGCGTATTTCGCCGGCCGCCAGTTCGGCAAGCACAAGCTGGCGCCGCGGATCAGCCCCAACAAGACCGTGGAAGGCCTGGTCGGCGGCCTGCTGGCCGGCCTGATCGTGGCCGCCGGTTTCGGCTGGCTGGCCGGGGTGACCCTGCCGCACCTGCCCGGGCTGCTGATCGTGGCCGCGGTCAGCGTGCTGGCCTCGGTGGTCGGCGACCTGTTCGAGAGCCTGCTCAAGCGCCACGTCGGCGCCAAGGACTCGGGCAACGTGATTCCCGGTCACGGCGGCGTGCTGGACCGGATCGACGGCGTGCTGGCGGCGCTGCCGATCTTCGCGCTGGGCAAGGACATCTTCGGGTTCTGAGCCAGTGAACACGCAACGCAGCAAGACCCCAGCGGTCCGCACCATCGCCGTGCTCGGCGCCACCGGCTCGATCGGCGCCTCGGCGCTGGACGTGATCGCGCGCCATCCGCAGCGCCTGCGCGCCGGCGTACTGGCCGCCGGGCGCAACGTCGACGCGCTGCTGGCGCTGTGCGCCACGCACCGTCCCGCGCATGCGGTGATCGCCGATCCGGCGCTGTACCCGGCGCTGCGCGACGGCCTGCGCGCGGCCGGGCTGTCGA
>NZ_AQOK01000875.1:0-3308 GCF_000364645.1 Xanthomonas sp. SHU 308
GAATTCCACTGAACAACGTGGTGGGTTTACACATCTAGACGCACCTCATGCAGCGCTCCTCGTACCGCTACAAGGCGGTGGCGGTAGTCGCGCGACCGGTTCGTCGCAGCCACGTTCTCAGTACCTCCCCACGGGAAGGCCGTGCTATTGGTCCCCTGGCGCATCCGCCCCGCCTGGGCTCATCGAAAACGCGCGCTCGGTACCCGCGCCCGCCGCCCAGGCGGTGTTGGGCGTGGCCTGCAGGGTGAAGCGCAGTTCGCCGCCGGCCATGAGTTCCTCGTGGCGCAGGAACGCGCGGTTCAGCGGCCGCCCGTTGAGGGTGACGCTGCCGACATAGGGATGCGCGTCGTCCAGGCCGTCGGCGATCACCGTGAAGCGCTTGCCGTTGGGCAGCGCCAGGGTGGCGCGCGGCAGGAACGGGCGGCCGAGGATGTACTGGTTGCTGGCCGGCGCCACCGGGTAGAAGCCCAGCGCGGTGAACACGTACCAGGCCGACATCTGTCCCATGTCGTCGTTGCCGGCCAGCCCGTCCGGGCGCGCTGCGTACTGGCTGCGCATGATCTGCTGCAGCCGCGCCTGGGTGCGCCACGGCTGCCCGGCATAGGCATACAGGTAGGCCACGTGGTGGCTGGGCTCGTTGCCGTGCGCATACCAGCCGATCAGGCCGGTGATGTCCTCCATGTGCGCGAACACCTTGGGATCGACCTTGGCGTCGAACACCTGGTCCAGCCGCGCCAGCAGCTTGTCGTCGCCACCGTGCGCACGGGCCAGGCCGGCCACGTCCTGCGGCACGTACCAGGAGTACTGCCAGGCGTTGCCTTCGGTGTAGTCGGTGCCGTAGCCGCTGGCGTCCGGATCGAACGGAGTGCGGAAGGCGCCGTCGCGCTTGCGCGCGCGCATGAAGCCGGTGTCCGGGTCGAAGGCGTTGCGCCAGTTGCCGGCACGCTTGGCGAAGGCGGCGGCGACCTCGCTGCGGCCCATCTCCTTGGCCATGCGCGCGATGGTCCAGTCGTCGAAGGCGTATTCCAGGGTCTTGGAAGCGGCCTCGCCTTCCTCGTCGATCGGCACATAGCCGAGTTCGCGGTACTGGGCGATGCCGTCGTAGGGGCCGTAGTTGGCGCTGGCCACCATGGCCTTGAGCGCAGCGTCGGTGTCGTAGCCGCGGATGCCCTTCATGTACGCGTCGGCGATCACCGGCACCGCGTGGTAGCCGATCATGCACCAAGTCTCCAGGCCGTGGAACGCCCACACCGGCAGCACGCCGTAGGGGCTTTCGCGCTGGTGCGCGAGCAGCGAGTTGACGATGTCGTTGGTGCGTTGCGGCGGCTGCACGATGGTCAGCAGCGGATGCAGCGCGCGGTAGGTGTCCCACAGCGAGAACGTCGAATAGTGGGTGTAGCCCTGCGCCTGGTGCACGGCGTTGTCCGGCCCGCGGTAGCGGCCGTCGCTGTCCATGAACAGGGTCGGGCCGAGCAGGCTGTGGTACAGCGCGGTGTAGAACTGGGTGCGCTGCGCGGGCGGCGCGTCCACCTCCACCGCACCCAGCGCCTGCGCCCATTGCGCACGCGCCGCGCGGCGCACGCCGTCGAAATCCCAGCCCGGCACTTCGGCGTCGAGATTGGCGATGGCGCTGTCCTCGCTGACCGGCGAGATCGCCACCTTCACCAGCAGCGGCCCGCGCAGGGCGTCGCCGAAATCGAAGCTGCCCACCAGTTGCCGGCCTTCGATCTGCGCGCGCTGGGTGGGGTCGTTGTCGCCCGGCGGCGGAAAGCCCTTATAGGGGATGTCCTGCTCGGTGTTGTGGAAGGCGTGGCCGCGCAGCGGCTGCGAGAAGCGTAGGGCGAAGTACAGCTGCCGCCCCGGCGCCCAGCCGCGGGTCTCGCGAAAGCCGGTGACGGTGCCGTCGGCACGCAGGCGCAGCCGCGACCAACTGATCTTGCCCGGGTAGTCGTACAGGCTGGTGCGCAGGTCCAGCAGCACGTGCGCCGGCTGGCCGGCGGGGTAGGTGTAGCGGTGCACGCCGACGCGGGCGCTGGCGGTGAGTTCGGCGCGCACCTTGTCGTCGTCCAGGGTCACCGCGTAGTAGCCCGGCTCGGCGCGCTCGTCGTCGTGGCGGAAGCGCGCGCTGTAGCCGCTGCCGGGCTTGTCCGGGTCGCCACGCTCCAGCCGCACCGCGCCTCTGATCGGCATCAGCAGCACGTCGCCCAGGTCGGAGTGGCCGGTGCCGGAGAAATGCGTATGCGAGAAGCCGACCAGGCTGCGGTCGTCGTAGCGGTAGCCGGCCGCCCAGCCGTAGGCGTCCTTGCGCGGCTGGATGCGCGTGTCCGGACTCAGCTGGACCATGCCGAACGGCACCGTGGCGCCGGGATAGGTGTGGCCCTCGCCGCCGGTGCCGATGAAGGGGTCCACCGCGGCCACCGCACGCTCGCCGGCGTTACCGCCCGCCGCCGCGACGGCGGATGCGATCGGCCACAGCGCGGCCAGCAGCAGCGCGGCAACGCCGCCCAGCGTCCTCGAGCTGCGCATGGCAGGCTCCCCGTATCGAATCGATCCAAACGGATAGCACAAAGCCACTGCAATGCCTTGCTGCACTGCAAAATGCGGATCGGATCACGACAGCGCAGGATGAGCGACCTTTTGAACCGGTCTAATCCGCCGTGGCGCCGTCTCCCGCCGACAAACGCGTCACCGTGTCCGACATCGCCGCCGCCTGCGGCGTGTCGCGGGCGACCGTGTCGCTGGTGCTGCGCAACAGCCCGCTGGTGCATGCGGACACGCGCGCGCGGGTGGCGGCGGAGATCGCCCGCCAGGGCTACGTCTACCACCGCGGCGCGGCCAGCCTGCGCGGCCGCGCGTCCAACGCGGTGGCGCTGGTGGTCAACGACCTGGCCAATCCGTTCTTCGCCGAGTTCGCCGGCGGCGTGGACGCGGCGCTGGCCGAGGCCGGCTACGTGATGCTGATGGGCAGCACCGGCGAATCGCCGGAGCGCCAGCAGACCGTGCTGGCCTCGCTGATCGAGCATCACCCGGCGGCGATGATCCTCTCGCCCACCGAGAACACCGACGCGGCGCGGTTGCGCCAGTTGCTGGGGCCGCGCCTGCCGGTGCTGCTGTTCAACCGCGCGCTGGACGGCGACTGGCCGCTGCTGGCGCTGGACAACCGCCGCGGCGCGCGCCTGGCCACCGAACACCTGCTGGCGCAGGGCCACCGCGCCATCGCCTTCTTCGGCGGCCACCGCCAGTCCAGTTCCTGCGCCGAGCGCCGTGCCGGCTACCGCGAGGCGCTGGCCGCCGCCGGCATCGCGGTC
>NZ_AQOK01000876.1:0-217 GCF_000364645.1 Xanthomonas sp. SHU 308
GGCGTGGCTGATCGAATGCGCGCCGACCCGGCTGGAAGCGGCGCGCCAGGCCGGCGCGCTGTGCGCGCGCGACCCGCTGCCGACCGCGCTGGTCTGCTACAACGACGTGGTCGCGCTGGGCCTGGCCAGCGGCCTGGCCGAACGTGGCCGCATCGCCGGCCGCGACTACGCACTGATCGGCTTCGACGACATTCCCGAGGCCGCCGTCGCCACCCCG
>NZ_AQOK01000877.1:0-7763 GCF_000364645.1 Xanthomonas sp. SHU 308
CGCGCGAGCGCGGCATGCAGGCCGCGCGCCTGGTGCTGGACGCGCTGCGCCACCGCCAGGCCCTGCCTGCGCTTACCATCGCCCCCGCCCGCCTGTGCCTGCGCGCTAGCAGCCGGGTCGCCCTCTCGCCCGTTCCCGGAGTCGCTGCATGAGCCGTCGCCCGCTGTCCAACACCGCCGCCATCGCGGTGGTCAGCATGATCTTCTTCACCTGGGGCGGCCTGACCAGCCTCAACGACGTGTTGATCCCGCATCTGAAAGCCGTGTTCCAGATGAACTACGCGCAGTCGATGCTGATCCAGTTCACCTTCTTCGGCGCCTACTTCCTGATGTCGGTGCCGGCCGGCGCGGTGGTGTCGCGGGTTGGCTACAAGGCCAGCATCGTCATCGGCCTGGTGGTGGCGGCGATCGGCGCAGCGATGTTCTACCCGGCCGCGCGCCTGCCCTCCTACCCACTGTTCCTGACCGCGCTGTTCGTGCTGGCCAGCGGCATCACCCTGCTGCAGGTGGCGGCCAACCCATACATCAGCCTGATCGGCGCGCCGGAGAAGGCACCGAGCCGGCTCAACTTCGCCCAGGCGCTGAACTCGCTGGGCACCACCGTGTTCCCGTGGCTGATCGGCCCGCTGATCCTGGCCGGCGCGGTGCTCGGTGCCGACCAGCTGGCGGCGATGAACCCCGAGCAGTTGTCCGCCTATCGCATCGAGCAGGCGCGCTCGGTGGAGATCCCCTACCTGATGCTGGCCGGCGGCCTGCTGCTGCTGGCGGTGTTCGTGCTGGTGATGCGGGTACCGTCGCTGCGTGAGGGCAACGACGCCAGCGCCGAATCGCATCACAGCTTCGCCGACGCGCTGCGCCACCCGCACCTGCTGTGGGGCGTGGTGGCGATCTTCATGTACGTGGGTGCGGAAGTGTCGATCGGCAGCTTCCTGATCAACTACATCTCCGGCCCCACCACCGGTGGCCTGACCGAAGCCGCTGCCAGCCACTATCTGCCGTTCTACTGGGGCGGCGCGATGGTCGGCCGCTTCGCCGGCGCGGCGCTGCTGCAGTTCGTCCAGGCACGCAAGCTGCTGGCGACCTTCGCCGGTATCGCCTCGCTGCTGCTGATCGCCACCATGCTCAGCACCGGCCACGTGGCGATGTGGAGCGTGATCGCCATCGGCCTGTTCAACTCGATCATGTTCCCGACCATCTTCACCGTGGCCATCGAGCGCCTGGGCGTGCTCACCAGCAAGGCCTCCAGTCTGCTGATCATGGGCATCGTCGGTGGCGCCCTGGTGCCGCTGGCGCAGGGTGCGCTGGCCGACGCCATCGGCATCCAGCACGCCTTCGTGATTCCGCTGCTGTGCTACGCCTACATCGTCTGGTACGGCCTGCGCGGTTCGCGCCTGTCGCCGGAACTGGCGGCGGCCGCGCCGACCACCGCGCCAACCGCGCGCGTGATGCACTGATCCGCTGATCCGTTCCCGTTGCGGCGGCGGCGCACACGCCGCCGCCGCGCACCACTGCCTTCCCCTCCCTCACCCAGCTCGCCAGCCAACCGCATGAACCTGCCCGCCACGCCCCTGCCCGACTTCGCCGACGCCGCCGTCCTGCGCGCACACATCGCCGACACCATGGCCTTCTACCACCCGCGCGCGCTCGACCCGGCGGGCGGCTTCTTCCACTACTTCCGCGACGACGGCAGCGTGTACGACGCCGGCCATCGCCACCTGGTCAGCAGCACCCGCTTCGTCTTCAACTACGCGATGGCCGCGATCGAGTTCGCCGACTCGGCGCTGGCCGCCGAATACCTGGACGCCGCGCGCCACGGCCTGCGCTACCTGCGCGAGGTGCACCGCGATACCGCCAGCGGCGGCTACGTGTGGACCCTGCGCGACGGCGTGGCCGAGGACCGCACCCAGCACGCCTACGGCGCCGCCTTCGTGCTGCTGGCCTACGCCACCGCGAAGAAGGCCGGCCTGGACACCGACGCGTGGATGGACGAGACCTGGCAGCTGCTGGAAACCCGCTACTGGGACGCCGCTGCCGGCCTGTACCGCGACGAGGCCACCCCGGAGTGGACGTTCTCCAGCTACCGCGGCCAGAACGCCAACATGCACCTGTGCGAAGCCCTGATCGCCGCCTACGAGGCCAGCGCCGAGCCGCGCTACCTGCAGCGCGCGCTGCTGCTTGCCGACCACATCACCCGCCGCCAGGCGGCGCTGGCCGGCGGCCTGGTGTGGGAGCACTACGACGCCGACTGGCAGGTGGACTGGGACTACAACCGCGACAACCCCAAGCACCTGTTCCGGCCGTGGGGCTTCCAGCCCGGCCACCAGGTCGAGTGGTCCAAGCTGCTGGTGCTGCTGCACGGGCACCTGCAGGCGTCCACCGGCACCGCGCCGGCGTGGCTGCTGCCGACCGCGCGACACCTGTTCGACACCGCCCTGGCGCACGGCTGGGACGCGCAGCATGGCGGCATCGTCTACGGCTTCGCTTCCGGTACCGAACAGGCGCCGGTGGTCGACGTGCCCGACGTGGCCGCGGCGCCGACCTACTTCTGCGACGACGACAAGTACTTCTGGGTGCAGGCCGAAGCCATCGCCGCGGCCTCGCGGCTGCTGGCCGCCACCGGCGATGCCGCGTATCGCGCCGCCTACGACACGCTGTGGGCGTACTCCTGGGAGCACCTGGTCGACCACCGCTACGGCGCCTGGTTCCGCATCCTCAGCCGCGACAACCGCAGCTACAGCGACGAGAAGAGCCCGGCCGGCAAGACCGACTACCACACCATGGGCGCCTGCCACGACGTGCTGGCGGTGATGCGCGGCAGCAAGGCGTTCGCGTAGGCGAATAGCGCGGAGATGCACTGCGGGAGAGACTTCATCGCGACGAGGCTTCACTAGGAATGCCCGTCGCGACTGAAGTCGCTCCCACAAGGCTTGGCTGGCTGCTGACATGACAGCGCATGGCAGCGGCATGGACTGCAACCCTGCGCAACGCCACCGACTCCTCGCCCACAAAAAAGCCCCGCAGCTGGCGGGGCTTTTTCGTGACCGCGAACCGCTCGATCAATCGATATCGAGGAAGCTGCGCAGCTGTTCCGAACGGCTCGGGTGACGCAGCTTGCGCAGCGCCTTGGCCTCTATCTGGCGGATGCGCTCGCGGGTCACGTCGAACTGCTTGCCGACTTCCTCGAGGGTGTGGTCGGTGTTCATGTCGATGCCGAAGCGCATGCGCAGCACCTTGGCTTCGCGCGGGGTCAGCCCGGCGAGCACGTCGCGCACGGTCTCGGACAGGTTGATGTTGGTGGTGTTCTCGATCGGGGACTCCACGTTGGTGTCCTCGATGAAGTCGCCCAGATGCGAATCCTCGTCGTCGCCGATCGGGGTTTCCATCGAGATCGGCTCCTTGGCGATCTTCATCACCTTGCGGATCTTGTCCTCGGGCATGTCCATTTCCTTGGCCAGCTCCTCCGGCGTGGCCTCGCGGCCGTACTGCTGGAGCATCTGCCGGGAAATGCGGTTCAACTTGTTGATCGTCTCGATCATGTGCACCGGGATGCGGATGGTGCGCGCCTGGTCGGCGATCGAGCGGGTGATCGCCTGGCGGATCCACCAGGTGGCATAGGTCGAGAACTTGTAGCCGCGACGGTATTCGAACTTGTCCACCGCCTTCATCAGGCCGATGTTGCCTTCCTGGATCAGGTCGAGGAACTGCAGGCCGCGGTTGGTGTACTTCTTGGCGATGGAGATCACCAGACGCAGGTTGGCCTCGACCATTTCCTTCTTGGCCTTGCGCGCCTTGGCTTCGCCGTAGGCCATCGCGCGGCTGATTTCCTTCAGCTCGGCCAGGCTCAGGTAGGTGGCCTGCTCCACCGCCACGGTGGCCTCCTGCTCGGCGATGATCTGGTCCTTGACGTCGCGCAGCGCCGACGACCACTTCTGCTTGCGCTTGAGCGCGTCGTCGACCCAGGCCACGTTGGTCTGGTTGCCTTCCCAGGAACGGATGAAGTCCTTGCGCGGCATGCGTGCCACGTGGGTGGCCAGATGCAGCACGCGGCGCTCGTGGTCCTTGACCTGGGCCATGGTGTCGCGCAGCTTGCGCACCAGCACGTCGGTCAGCGGCAGCGGCAGCTTCAGGGTGACGAACACCTCGGCGATGTCGTTGCGCAGCTTGGTGACCAGCTTGTGCTCGGCGCCGTTCTTGGCGTGGGCCTTCTTGAACTTGGCGTATTCGGTGGCCAGCACTTCCATGCGCCGCGCGACCTCGGCCGGATCCGGACCGGTCGGGCCGGCATCCTCTTCGGCGGTGTCGACGTCTTCGTCGTCATCCTCGTCGGCATCGGCATCGGTGGCGCTGTCGTCGTCGGACACCGCGACCGGCGGGGCCGGCTCTTCCTCGATCAGGTCGTTGAAGCCGACCACGATCTCGGCCAGGCGCTTCTTGCCTTCCTTGTGCTGTTCGTAGTCCTCGAGCAGGGTCTCCACCGCCAGCGGGAACGCGCCGAGCGCGGCCTGCACCTGGCCGAGGCCTTCCTCGATGCGCTTGGCGATGGCGATCTCGCCTTCACGGGTCAGCAGTTCTACTGTGCCCATCTCGCGCATGTACATGCGCACCGGGTCGGTGGTACGGCCGCCTTCGGTGTCGAGCGCGGTCAGCGCCGCGGCGGCTTCTTCGGCCGCGGTGTCGTCGACTTCGCGGTTGCCGGTGTTGCCGTCGTTGAGCAACAGGGTTTCGGCATCGGGCGCAACTTCATGGACATCGATGCCCATGCCGTTGATCATGCCGATGATGTCTTCGATCTGTTCGGGGTCGACCAGATCGTCGGGAAGATGGTCGTTGACTTCCGCGTAGGTCAGATAGCCCTGTTCCAGGCCCTTGCTGATCAGTTGCTTGATGTCGGATTGCTGGGCAGGACGTTCGTTGGCCATGAGTGCTCGCGCCACCGGCAGGTAGGTGAATGAGTGAACCTAGCATTATAACAGCCCGGACCGCCGCTTGCCGGACGAGGAGCCTGAACGGCTCCGCCAGGAACGCGCCGGCGTCTACGGCCGGAGCAGGAAAGTGACCGGGCCGTCGTTGACCAGGCTGACGACCATATGGGCACCGAAGCGGCCGGTTTCCACCCCTGGCGGGTGCTGCGCGCGGCACACCTCCACCAATCGGTTGAAGCCGCGTTCAGCCTCGGCCGGCGGCGCCGCGGTGGTGAAGCTCGGCCGCATGCCCGAGCGCGTGTCGGCGGCCAGGGTAAACTGACTGACCAGCAGCAGGCCGCCGCCGGTGTCGCGCAGCGAGCGGTTCATGCGCCCGCTGTCGTCGGAGAACACCCGGTAGCCGAGCAGGCGCTCGGCCATGCGTTGCAACTTGGCCTCGTCGTCGCCCGGCTCCACCGCCACCAGTGCCAGCAGGCCGGGCCCGATCTGGCCCACGACCTCGCCATCGACGCTGACCGAGGCCTGGGTGACGCGTTGGATCAGCGAGAGCATAGGGCGGGGATTGGGGATTGGGGATTGGTTGCGCCGCGACGAACGGTTGCGATCGTGCGGCATCATCGCCGAATGGGCGAGATTGAGAAAGCGACAAGGCACGCAGCCGGCGCGATCCGCGACACCCGTCGGGCAGGCCAGATGCGCCGAGCGGATAAACTGGGCCGATGAAACCCGCCACGCTCGCTTCCCTGCTGTACCGCTGCGCCGCCGCCGTGGCGCGCCTGCCGTGGCCGTGGCTGCGCCGCTTGGCCGACGGCTTGGCCGGGCTGTGGCTGCGCCTGGATGCGCGCGAGAGCCGGGTGGTTCGGCGCAACCTGGAGCTGGCCTATCCGGAGCTGCTGCCCAGCGAGCGCGTGGCCCTGCAGCGCGACGTGCTGCGCTCGACCGCGCGGCAGGCGTTCGAGACCCTGGCGCTGTGGACCCGGCCGCCGGAGCAGAACCTGGCGCGGCTGCGCCTGCGCCACGGCCAGGACCTGTACGACGCGGCGCTGGCCGCCGGCCGCGGGGTGATCGTGGCCGCGCCGCATTTCGGCAACTGGGAGCTGCTCAACCAGTGGCTGGCCTCGCGCGGCGACATCGCCATCGTCTACCGCGCACCGGAGTCGGCCGTGGGCGACGCCTTCCTGCAGTTGGTCCGCAGCGGCGAGCGTGTGCGCCAGGTGCGCGCCGAGGGTCCGGCGGTGCGGCAGTTGTTCAAGACGCTCAAGGACGGCGGCGCGGTCGGCATCCTGCCCGACCAGCAGCCCAAGGCCGGCGATGGCGTGTTCGCACCGTTCTTCGGCGTGCCGGCGCTGACCATGACCCTGGTCAACCGCCTGGCCGAGCGCACCGGCGCGACCGTGCTGTTCGCCTGGTGCGAGCGCGTCGGCAACGACCTGGAGTTCGCCCTGCACGTGCAGCCGGCGCCGCCGGACATCGCCGATGCCGACCCGCTGCGCGCGGCCACCGCGCTCAACGCAGGCGTGGAACGGGTGGCGCGGCGCGACCCGGCGCAGTACCAATGGACCTACAAGCGCTACACCCTGCGCCCGGACCCGGCCGAGCCCAATCCCTACGCCACCGAGCGCCATCCGCACTAAGAGCGACTGAGGCGCTCGCCCCTGACAAAGCCCGCGCTAATCGTCGTGCGGCTGCGCCGGGCCGGCGAGGATGCGCTGGTAGAACGCCAGGTCCAGCCAGCGCCCGAACTTGAAGCCGGCCTCGCGCACGGTGCCGGCGTGCACGAAGCCCAGTTGCTCGTGCAGCGCGATGCTGCCGGCATTGCTGGCGTCGATGCCGCCGACCAGCACGTGCACGCCGCGCGCCTGCGCGGTGTCGATCAGCGCCTGCAGCAGGCGTCGGCCCGCGCCACGGCCGCGATGGTCGCGGTGCACGTAGACCGAATGCTCGACGCTGTACTTGAACGCCGGCCAGGCGCGGAAGGTGCCATAGCTGGCGAAGCCGAGCAGGGTGCCGTCGGCGTCCTCCAGGCCCAGCACCGGGAAGTTGCCGGCGCGCTTGGTCGCAAACCACGCCGCCATGCTCTCCGGCGGGCGCGGCCGGTAGTCGTACAGCGCGGTGGAATGGACGATGGCGTCGTTGAAAATCTCCAGGATCGCCATGGCGTGGCGCGGTTCGGTGCAATCGACGAGCTGCATGCGGGGGCCGGAGCGGACGCGGTGCCGCACAGTAGCAAGCAACCGGCGGCACGTGCACACCTCCCCTCACGCCGGCGCGTTGCCGCAGCCGCCGATTTGGTTGCATCGGCGGCGCGCGCGAGCGGGCACAGTGCGTTCCATCGCCTGCAGGCTGGCGCGTCCGGCAAAGCGCGCGACAATGGCGCCCGAGCGCCATCGGCGCCGACCGGCACCGTGCCGGGGCCACCGCGACCGGATGCGGCAGCCTTGAAGCGGCGCCGCCGATCCCCCATCTGGAGTCGTGCATGACCAGCCCCACCGCCCTTTCCGCGCACGCCTTCGGCGATCCTGCCGCGATCCGCAGCGAACGCGCGGCATCGGAGTTGCGTGCCGGGCGCCCGGTCCTGCTCGACGACGGCAACGGCCGCACCCGCGCGGTGATGGCGCTGGACAGCAGTACCGAACCGTCCTACCTCGGTTTCGCCGAGGCCACCGGGCAGCGGCACTACCTGTTCGTGACGCCGCCGCGGGCGCAAGTGCTGGGCCTGGATGCGCCGCAGGGCGCGCGCATCGCCCTGGCCGGGCACTCCTACGACGCGCTGGCGGCGCTGGCCTACCTGCGCGACGGCCCGGTGCCCGCGCACTGGCTGCCCGGCGACGCGCTGGATGCC
>NZ_AQOK01000878.1:0-913 GCF_000364645.1 Xanthomonas sp. SHU 308
TCGGCAGTGTATTCGCTCGCTGGCGCCGCGGCCTGCGCCGGGGAGGCGGGAGCCGGCTTGCCGGCGGCAGGCAGCGCATGCCCGGGCTGGGCCACCAGGCGCAGCGGCGCCACGCCGAGCACGGCCACCGCGGTCAGGATCAGGGCCGCGCCCAGGCGCGGAAAAGCGGACGTGGTCTGCAGCATCAGCAATCTCCGTTTCAGGCTCAGGAAGGTCGGCGAAGCGCTGGCCAGGCCGGCGCTGGGCCGCGGTGCCACACCCAGCTGCACCAGCAGCCGCGCGTAGTCGTGACGGCAATGGCGGTGGCCGGCGACCACGGCCGCATCGCAGGCCGCCTCGCGGGCCAGGGCGTACTCGCGGTTGGCCAGGTGCACCAGCGGATGGAAGAAGAACAGGTGCTGCGCCACCGCCGGCAGCAGCCCCCACCAGAGGTCGCGGCGCTGCAGGTGCACCAGTTCGTGGGTCAGCGCCATGTCCAGATCGTCGGCGCGCAGGCTGTCCATACGCCGCGCCGGCAGCAGCAGCACCGGCTGCCACGGCCCGATCAGTTGCGGCGAATCGATGCGCTCACACAGCCGCAGCTGCGGCGGCTGGCGCAGGCCGTGGGCCTCGGCCGCCAGGCGCAGCGCACCGAGCAGGGCGGTGTCGGTGCACGGCGCCGCCTCGCGTGCACGCTGGCGGCTGCGACGGTAGGCCAGCACGCTGTGCGCGGCGCAGACCAGCACACCGGCCAGCCACAGCGCCACCAGCGCCTGCGCCCACGGCCAGGCCGCCAGGGATGTCGTGGCCGGGGGTGCGGCGATCGCCGCGGTGGCAGCGGTGGCAGCGGTGGCGTTGACGTTGATCTGCGCGGGCATCGCAGCGGACATGCGCGGCGTCGCCGGCACCGTGGCGACGGCCGCCGGTGCTACAA
>NZ_AQOK01000879.1:0-3399 GCF_000364645.1 Xanthomonas sp. SHU 308
CAGGCGCGCACTGCCCAGCGCCGTCGTCACGCCCAGGCCCTCGTGGCCGGCCGCGACCCACACGTCGCGCCGCTCCGGCACCGCGCCCAGGTACGGGCGCCCGTCCGGCGTGGCCGGACGCAGGCCGGTCCACACCCGGATCGCCTGCAGTTGCCGCAGGCCCGGCAGGAACGCGAAGGCGCGCTCCAGCATCCGCTGCAGCATCGGCATCGACACCGTGCGGTCGGTCGCATCGAATTCGCGCGAGGAGCCGATCAGGAGTTGCCCGGTCGGCCGCGGCTGCACGTTGAACGCCACGCTGCTGCCGTCGCTGCCGTGCGCGCTGTCGGCGTAGCCGAGTTCCAGCAATTGATGGGCGACGAAGCCCGGATAGCGGTCGGTGATCACCAGTTGTCCCTTGCGCGCGCGCATCGGCAGTTCCGGCAACAGCTCCGGCACGGCGCAGCCGGTGGCGACCAATACCGGACCATGCAGCAGGCTGCCGTCGTCCAGACGCACGCCGGCATCGGCCAGCGCAGTGGCGCGACGCCCGGCGTACAGCTGCGCGCCGGCGGCGCAGGCGCGCTCGACCAGATAGCGCGCCATCCGCGGCGGATACACCACCGCCTCGGCGGCCACGCGCATGCCGCCGGCCAGGCCCGGCACCAGCGCCGGCTCCAGTTGATACAAGCGCTGCGCATCGAGCGCTTCGGCGTGCACGCCGGCCGCGGCCAGCCGCTGGATCTTGGCCGGAATCGCCTCCAGTTCGCGCGCCTCGCGCGCCACCCACAGCGTGCCGCAACGGCTGAACTCGGCCTCGGGCAGCGGCGCGAATTCTTCCCACAAACGCAGCGAGTACGCCGACAGCACCAGTTCCGCCGGATCGTCGTCCATCGCCACCAGGTGACCCATCGCCGCGGCGGTGGAACCGCCGCCGATACTGCCCGACTCGACGATCGCCACGCGCAGGCCGGCGGCCGCCGCCGCATCGGCGCAGGCCGCGCCGACGATGCCGGCGCCGACGACGATCAGGTCGAAACCGCTCATGCGGCGCCGATGCCCCAGGCGAACGGATCCTGCGGATCGATCAGCAACTGCGCACGCGCAGTGATGTAGGCCTGCCCGGTGATGCGCGGCAGTACCCCGCGCGCACCGGCCGTGTAGCTGCCCTCGAACACGCTGCCGAGGATGCCCTGCTGGCGCCACACCT
The DNA here is from genome assembly GCF_000364645.1 of Xanthomonas sp. SHU 308. Lineage (NCBI taxonomy): Bacteria > Pseudomonadati > Pseudomonadota > Gammaproteobacteria > Lysobacterales > Lysobacteraceae > Xanthomonas > Xanthomonas sp. SHU 308. The sequence goes on from NZ_AQOK01000879.1 coordinate 1,190, forward strand.
GGCCCGGCGCCAGCTTGCCGTCGGCGGCCAGGCACGCCAGCTTGGCGCTGGTGCCGGTGCCGCAGGGCGACCGGTCGTAGGCCAGGCCCGGGCACAGCACGAAGTTGCGCGCATCGGCGCTGGCGTCCGGCGCCGGCCCGTTGATCTCGATGTGGTCGATCTCGCCGCCGTCGGCGCCGCGGATGCCCGCCGCCTCCAGCGCCAGCCGCACTGCCTCGGTGTAGGCGGTCAGCGCGCGCTGGTGGCGCAGCTCCAGCGCGCATGGCGTCTGTTCGGTGATGAAGAACCAGTTGCCGCCCCAGGCGACGTCGCCGCGCACGCGCCCATACTCGGGCACCTGCACTTCGACGCCGGTGGCGTGGCGGTAGCTCTCGACGTTGTCGACCGAGACGCGGCCGTCGGCGTGCAGTTCCACGCCGACCGTGCCCACCGGCGTCTCGATGCGGTGCGTGCCCGCGCTCAGCCGGCCCAGTTCGGCCAGCGTGCGCACCAGGCCGATGGTGCCGTGGCCGCACATGCCCAGGTAGCCGACGTTGTTGAAGAAGATCACCGCCGCGCAGGCATCGGCGGCCACCGGCGGCAGCAGCAGCAGCGCGCCGACCATGGTGTCCGAGCCGCGCGGCTCGCAGGCGATGGCGCTGCGCCAGGCGTCGAAGCGCGTGCGGAACAGCTCCCGGCGCTCGGCCAGGGAACCGGTTCCCAGATCGGGGAAGCCTGAGACGACGACACGGGTCGGTTCGCCGGCGCTGTGCGAGTCGATGACATCGAGTGTATGCATGGGGCCATGCTCACATTCGGCACCGCCGCCGGCTAGCAGCGTTTGCCTGTCGCCAATGCGGAAGTTCGCACAACCCGGCGACGCCCCAGGGCGTCGACTTAGGCTAGCATCGGCATTCAGGGGACGCGCGACGGCGCGCCCGCACCGCCGCCCACTCCCGCAGGTGAACGCCATGGACACTCTGATTTCGGCACTGGAACTGCAGACGCTGTTCGACGCCCTGCCGGACGTGGTGTTCTTCGTGAAGGACCGCGACGGCCGCTACACCCACGTCAACCTGACCCTGGTGCGGCGGCTGGGCAAGAAATACCGCGCCGACCTGATCGGGAAGTCGGCCGCGGACGTGTTCCCGCTGCCGCTGGGCGGCAGCTACCTGATGCAGGACCGGCGCGTGCTGTGCGGCGAGGTGATCGAGAACCAGCTGGAAGTGCACCTGTTCCCCAACCGCACCCCCGGCTGGTGCCTGACCTTCAAGCGCCCGCTGTGCGAGGGCGAGGAGGTGATCGGCGTGGTCGGCATCTCCCGCGACCTGGGCCAGCCGGACAGCCGCCATTCCGCCTACGAGCGCATCAGCCGCGCCATGGAACACATGCAGGCGCACTACGGCGACAACCTGCGCGTGCAGACCCTGGCCGACCTGGCCGAGCTGTCGGTGGCGCAACTGGAGCGGCACTTCCGCCGCGTGTTCCAGCTGACCCCGCAGCAACTGCTGACCAAGATGCGCATCGAAGCGGCGATGCGCCTGCTGCACGGCGACGACAGCATCGCCAGCATCGGCCAGCTGTGCGGCTTCGCCGACCAGAGCGCCTTCGCCCGCCAGTTCAAGGCCACCGTGGGCATGACCCCGCGCGACTACCGGTCGATGAAGGGCAAGCTGTAAAGAGCTGGGAATGGGGAATGGGGAATGGGGATTGGTTTTTTGGCTGAATGCGGGCGTTGGGATCGCGACGCTGTTGAGGCTGTCGCAGGAGCAGTTTCGACTCCCCAGGAACACCCGCGCCCACAGTGACAAGCCCCTCTCCCTGCGGGAGAGGGGTTGGGGTGAGGGTGCGGCGGAGCCATTACGTCGAAAAACCATGGCAATTCCGCAACTGCACCCTGCGACTGTGCTTCAGTGGGCACCCGCCTGTCGCGGCTGATCCCGCAAAGGGCCAGGAACCGCGCCTGGCGCGACACACGCAGTCGCGACGCCCGAAGCCCACCTTGCCAACCATCCCAGCCCGCCCCGCTGCACCGGCCGCTCAGGTCGCAAGTGGTAGCATTCTTCGTTTCCGGTCCACGCGTCATCCATGGTCAGCCTATTCCGCCGCAACAAGCCCCAGGACAACGCCGGCGAGAGCCGCACCCAGCGCTACAGCATCGAGGAACTGGCCGCCGCCTTCCCCAAGCCTGCAAGCGCCGAGCCCGCTGCGCCTGCGCCGTCGGCGCCGCC
>NZ_AQOK01000880.1:0-3181 GCF_000364645.1 Xanthomonas sp. SHU 308
GCTGCCGCAAGCATGCTCCAGACCATCACAACGCCGCTGCTGCGCACTTTTCCTCCGAACCATGGACCTTGCGACGCCATCCCGTCCGGCGCGCCGTGCGGCCGGCGGAGCGACGTTAGGCTATTCTCGCCTGCCTGAGCAAACCCTGCAGTCAACGGAAATCACGTGCCTTACTGGATCAAGCAACCTGCCGAGCTGAGCGAACGGCTGGCGCAGCGACCGGCCCGCATCGGCCTGGATACCGAATTCGTCCGCGAACGCACCTATTGGCCGCAACTGGCGCTGGTGCAGATGGCCGTAGGCGATGAAATCCTGCTGATCGACCCGCTGATCCCGGGCATGCCGCAGGCGCTGGCGCCGTGGCTGAGCGACCCGGACATCCTCAAGATCATGCACAGCGCCAGCGAAGACCTGGTCGCCTTCAAGTGCGCCTGCGGCACCCTGCCGCGGCCGCTGTTCGACACCCAGATCGCCGCCGGCCTGGCCGGGCTCGGCGCCGGCATGGGCTACCAGAAGCTGGTGCTGGAGATCACCGGCGTGCACCTGGCCAAGGGCGAGACCCGCTCGGACTGGCTGCGCCGCCCGCTGTCGCCGGCGCAGCTGGAGTACGCCGCCGACGACGTGCGCCATCTGTTCGCGCTGCACGACAACCTGCAGGCGCGGTTGCAGACCCTGGAGCGCGGCGACTGGCTGCACGAGGACGGCGAACGCCTGCTCGGCACTGTCGAGCACGAGGACGGCGAACGCTGGCCGCACCTGGGCATGCGCTCGGCGCAGTTCATGGACCGCCCCGCGCAACTGCGCCTGCTGCGCCTGCTGCGCTGGCGCGACGCGCAGGCGCGGCACAACGACAAACCGCGCAGCTGGATCCTGGACAACGAACTGGCCGCCACCCTGGCGCGCTTCCCGCCGCAGGACCAACCGGCCATGCTGGCGCTGTTCGACAAACACCCCAAGGCGCCGCGCAAGCTCAGCGATGCGGTGTGGCAGGCGCTGACCACCCCACTGGCCGACGAAACCGACGCCCCGCAGGCGCTGGCCGCCAGCGACGACAACAAGGCCGCGCTGAAGCGGCTGCAGGACGCGGTGGCCGCGCGCAGCGCCGAACTCGGCCTGCCCGACGGCCTGCTCGCCTCGCGCAAGCACCTGGAAGCCCTGCTGGAAAGCGCGCAATGGCCGGCACCGCTGGCGGGCTGGCGCCGGCGCGAACTGGAACCGCGGCTGCAGCCGCTGCTGGCGGCCACACGCTGAGCGGGCGCGGCCGGGCCGATCGCGCCGCCCCGTCCGCGCAGCGCGATCGGGTCAACGATCGGGCATAAAAAAGGCCAGGAATTCCTGGCCTTTTTCGTTCGCTCAGTACTTGAAGAGCGGGAACTTCAGATCCGGGTGGCGCGCCTTCCATTCGTTGTAGGCGGCGGTGCCTTCCCAGGCGGCGAACGCCTTCGGCGTGCGACCGCGGCCGGACCAGGTTTCGCCGGTGTGCGGCAACTGGTACTTCGGCTTGACCTCGCTGCGGCCGCCGGCGGACTTGCTGCTGGCCGGCTTGGACGCCGCGCTGGTCACGTAGGCGGCGATCTCGTTGCGCTGCTTGGCGCTGAAGAACTCGGCGAACTGCTCCAGCAGCGACAGCACATTGGCGTGCGCCGCATTGGTTTCGCCCTCGCGCGCCTGCCGCTCCTGCTCTTCCAGCTTGCGCATTTCTTCCTGCAGCTTGGCCTTGGCTTCGGCGATCTGTTGCAAGTTGCGAACTTCCGTCATGTGTAAAAGACCTGTCTTTAGGTAAAAAGGTATGAGGCGGACGGTATATTTCGTCCGGAACGAAATCACCGCGGGGGATTTCGGCCGTCGAGTATATCGACTCCATGCGCGCGCTGTAGACAAAAGGCGAACACGTTTTCCGGCCCGACCGGTCCCCTGCCCCGGCGCCGCCGATGTTGCACTGCCCCCTTGGCACGCGGCCCCGTGCCCAGTTACACTACGCGTCTGATGTGGGGCGGTAGCTCAGCTGGGAGAGCGTCGCGTTCGCAATGCGAAGGTCGAGGGTTCGATCCCCTTCCGCTCCACCATCTTGCCGTCTTCGACGGTGCAAACGAGGTCAGACAGCCACCAGGCTCTCTGGCCTTTTTTGTTGGCCGATCTTGAGCCTGGCCGCGCTCGATCGCGCGGGGTGCGCCGTCCACTGGCGCGTCAGGCAGTCCTTGGCCGTCGTCCTGACGGAACGGGAAGCGGGATGCACTCCGCTCCTTCCCGCCGCATCGCTCAGTCGTGACCGCCCTGCTCCGGCTCATCCTGGCCGGAACGCGGGCCACGCTCGTGCGCCTCGCGCAGCTTCTGGTCTTCCAGGCCCGGCCGCTGCTTGGCGGTGTCGTCCTGGGCACGGTCCTGCCGGCCCTCGTGGATGCCCTGCTGCTTGCCGGACTGGGTGGTCTCGTCTTTTGCCATGGTCTGCACCTCGCTGGGGCGGATGCCCGTTCGCCGCCACCCTAGCGAGGCCGCCGTGATGCATGGATCACGGCCTACCTGACGTCACGCCGCCAGCGCCGGTGCGCCGGCCTCGGCGATGTCGTCGCTGCGCAGCAGCCGCGCGCGGTCCAGCAGGATCACCAGCCGATCCTCCAGCTTGCCCATGCCCTGCAGCAGGTCGCGGCGGATATCGCTGCCGAAGGCCGGCGGCGCCTCGATCTGCTGCGGCGGCAGTTCCAGGACCTCGTTGACCGCATCCACCAGCAGGCCGAAGGACTGCGCGCCGCCGCCCTCGTCGGTGGCGGCGCTGGCGATGACGATGCAGCTGCGCCGGGTGACCTCGCTGGGCCCGCGGCCAAGCCGCGACTGCAGGTCCACCACCGGCACCACCGCGCCGCGCAGGTTGATCACCCCGCGCACGCAGGCCGGCATGGTCGGCACCGGGGTGGGCGGACGGTACTCGATGATCTCGTGGATGCCGGCGATGTTGAGCCCGAACAGTTCGCGGTCCAGCTGAAAGGTCAGGAACTGCCAGCCACCCTGCGGCGCGTGCTCGGCCGCGCTCTCGTAGCGATCGTTGTGCATGTTCTTCCCCCTCAGAAGTTGACGAACTGGCCTTCGTCCGGCGCATCCGCCAGCGCGTAGGCCGGCACCGGGCGCGCACGCGGGCGCAGGGCCTTGCCGGCGTTGCGCAGCGGCCGGGTGGCGGCCGGCCTCG
>NZ_AQOK01000881.1:0-365 GCF_000364645.1 Xanthomonas sp. SHU 308
GGTGCCCTCGGCGCCGATGCCGTCGGCAGCGCCTGCTCCGGCAGCGACGCCTGCCACCGACGCCGCTTCTGCGCCAGCCGCATCGCCGGCACCGCCCTCCGCGGAACCGGCCCCGGATGCCACCGCGCCGGCGGCCCCCAAGGCCACAGCACCCGCCCCTGTGGCCTCCGCGCGCATGGAAGCGGAAGTACCTGCTGCGCCACTGCCGGAGGCGCAGGCGCGCAAGCCGGTGCCCGCGAGCCGCATGCCCATGCCTTCTCCCGCGCCAGCGGCCATGGAGGCGCCAGTTGCACCGCCGGCCCCGGCACCACCGCCACCGCCACCGCCACCGGCGATCGCAGCGGATAACAGCGAGCCGGCTGCCG
>NZ_AQOK01000882.1:0-4079 GCF_000364645.1 Xanthomonas sp. SHU 308
GCGCAGCCACCGGCTCCAGCACCCGGCCCAGCGGATGCCGCGAACGCTGCCCGGACCAACTGCGCAGTTCCTCGCCCCACCACGCCAGCTTGGCGTCGGCCGGCAGCGGGTCGCCGGCGATGTTGAGGATGTCGTCGAACTCCTGCAGCAGGGCGAACCAGGCCACGGTGCGGGCGCGCTGCGGCGCCGGCACGAACGCCTCGGCCACGGCCCATTCCGGCCAGCGGCGGCGCCATTTGTCGAGGAAGGCATCCAGGGCGGACGAACTGCTCATGCGATCGGTGAATCCGGGGTCAGGCGCGCGCGCCGATGGCATCGCGCAATGGGAGAACGAGCGCGGCTGCCGCGCAGAACGCGCAGTGTACGTGCGCGACCGATGGATGCCGAGCGGCGCGGCGTGCAGGCGGAGACACCGCGGTCGCAGCATCGCCGCCAACGCGGCGACAGCACCGGTTTCAGGACGCGGCTGCGCTGACCGGCCAGGCCGCGGCGTCGTACAGCTCGGCCGGCGCGGCGACCATCGCATCGGCGCGCCAGGCCAGCGGATCGTCCTCGTCCAGCCGGTAACCCCACAGCACCGCCACCGACGCCATGCCGGCGGCGCGCGCGGCGAGGATGTCGCGTTCGTCGTCGCCGACGTAGACCACTTCCTGCGGCGCCACGCCCAGGCGCTGCGCGGCGACCTGCAGCGGCAGCGGATGCGGCTTGCGCTCGGGCAGTGTGTCGCCGCCGATCAGCACCGCGCAGCGCTGCTGCCACTGCAACTGCGGCAGGATCAACCGCGCCAGCGCCTCGGGCTTGTTGGTGACGATGCCCCACACGCTGCCGGCCTCTTCCAGGCGTTGCAGCAGTTCCGCGATGCCATCGAACGGCTGCGAATGACGGCCGATCAGCGCCTCGTAGTGGCGCAGGAACGCCGGAATAAGCGCATCGCGTTCGGCCGCTGGCAGTTCCGGAAAGGCGACGCCGAGCATCGCCCGCGAGCCTTTCGACACCACCGGCCGCAACTGCGCCAGGTCGAGCGCAGGACGCCCATGCTCGGCCAGCAGCGCATTGGCCGCGGCCAGCAGATCCGGCGCACTGTCCAGCAGCGTGCCATCCAGATCGAACAGCACCACCCGCGGGTAACCTCGCCGCGGCAGCGGCGCTTCCCTATTCCCCATTCCCGATTCCCGGCTTTGCGGCACACGCCAGGTAATTGACCTCGGTGCGCGAGGACAGCCGCGCGCGATTGCGCCACGGCTCGTAAGCCAGGCCGCTGACGTCGCGCAGCTGCAGTTCGGCCTGGCGCAACCAGGCGGCCAGCTCCGCCGGCTTGATGAAGTCCTGGTAGCGATGGGTGCCGGTGGGCAGCAGCCGCGCCACGTACTCGGCACCGACGATGGCCAGGGCGAACGCGGCCGGGGTGCGGTTGAGGGTGGACAGGAACAGCTGTCCGCCCGGCTTGAGCAGGGTTGCGCAGGCGCGCACGATCGCCGCCGGATCGGGCACGTGCTCGAGCATCTCCATGCAGGTGATGGCGTCGAAGCTGCCCGGTTGTGCGGCCGCCAGGTCCTCGACCGACTGCACGCGGTAGTCGACCTCGACCCCGGATTCGAACTGGTGCAGCCGCGCGACCTTGATCAGCTCCGGTGCCAGGTCGATCGCGGTGACCTGCGCGCCCTCCTTGGCCAGCGCCTCGCTGAGCAGGCCGCCGCCGCAACCCACGTCCAGCACCGTCGCGCCGCGCAGCGGCAGACGCTCGGCGACGTAGCGCAGACGCACCGGGTTGAGCGCGTGCAGCGGCTTCTGCGGGCCGTCGGCATCCCACCAGCGGGTGGCCAGGGCGCCGAACTTGTCCAGTTCGGCCTGATCGAAATTGGCGGAGGCGTTGGCGGCGGAAGCGGTCATGGCGAACTCTCGTTGGGGCCGCGCGCGCGGGGCGGCACGGCGAACATAGCGGATCAGGCGTGGACGCTGCGGATACGTTCGCGCCACTCGCGCGCATTGGCGACCAGCGCATCGACATCCATGTCCACCAGCACGCGCTGGCTGAGCTTGGGCTGGCCGGCGATCCACACGTCGCTGACCTGCTGCCGGCCGGTGGCGTACACCAGTTGCGACAGCACGTTGTGCAGCGGCTGAGTCTCCAGCGCCGACAGGTCCACGCAGATCAGATCGGCCTGCTTGCCCGGCTCGATCGAGCCGATCGTCTCGCCGAAGCCAAGCGCGCGCGCGCCGCCCAGGGTGGCCGCACGCAGCGTGCTGGCCGCGTCCAGCGCGGTGGCGTCGTTGGCCACGGCCTTGGCCAGGATCGCCGCGGTGCGGTTCTCGCTGAACATGTCCAGGTCGTTGTTGCTGGCGCAGCCGTCGGTGCCGATCGCCAGGTTCACGCCCGCCCGCTGCAGCGCGCAGGCCGGGCAGAAGCCGGAGGCGAGCTTGAGGTTGGATTCGGGGCAATGCACCACGCTGACCCCGCGCTCGGCGCACAGGTGGATCTCGGCGTCGGTGAGCTGGGTCATGTGCACCGCGATCAGGCGGTCGTTGACCAGGCCCAGACGGTCCAGCCGCGCCAGCGGGCGCTGCCCGTACTGCTTGAGCGAGTCGGCGATTTCCTGCGCGGTCTCGTGGGTGTGCAGGTGCACCGGCACCTCGAGCTGGTCGGACAGCATCCGCACCCGCTCGAAGTTGGCGTCGTTGACCGTGTACGGCGCATGCGGGGCGAAGGCGATGCCGACCAGCGGATCGTCGCGCCACTGGTCGTGCACCTCGCAGGCGCGGGCGAAGTACTCGTCGGAGGTCTTGGCCCAGGCGGTCGGGAAATCGATGATCACCGTGCCGACCCGCGCGCGGAAGCCGTGCTGCTTGTACACCGCGGCCTGCACGTCGGCAAAGAAGTAGTTCTCGTTGGCGCAGGTGGTGCCGCCGCGCAGCATCTCGGCGATGGCCAGCGCGGTGCCGTCGGCGACGAACTCCGGGCCGATCACCGCGGTCTCCACCGGCCAGATGTGCTGCTGCAGCCACACCATCAGCGGCAGGTCGTCGGCGATGCCGCGCAGCAGGGTCATCGGATTGTGCGTATGCGCGTTGACCAGCCCCGGCAGCAGCGCCGCGTCCGGACGCGAGACGGTGCGCGCAGGGGCGAAGCGCGTGCGCGCCTCGGCCGTGGGCAGCACCGCCACGATCTCGCTGCCGCGCACCGCCACCGCGTGGTCTTCAAGCACCACCGCATGCGGTTCGATCGGGACCACGTAGCCGGCTTCGATCAGCAGGTCGCAGGATTCGGGTATGGAGGTCATCGCAGGGACTCTAGAAAAGGGAGGGTCACGGTGCCGGTGCCGCCTGGGCCTGGCGGATGCGGCGCTGGTACACGCGCATCACCCCCCACTGCAGCAGGAAGACCGCCAGGAAGCCGAAGCGGCCCAGCCACGGTGCCACCATGCCCACGGGGATGCATAACGCGAACACCACCGGCGAGACCGCCGCGCGCAGCTTCATCGCCTGCGCCTGCAGCGGGCCCAGCCGCTGCGCCAGGCCTTCCTTGCGCACCGCATAGGCATGCAGCCAGTACCCGGCCAGGCCGATCGCCGCCAGATGCGCGCAGTACACCGAGAACGCCTCGTGGCTGCCGAAATAGTCCGAGTACAGCGCGGTGGAGAACGGCAGCAGGCCGATCAGCAGCAACTGCAGCACGTTGAGCCAGATCAGCCGGTCGTCGAACTGGCGGATGTGCCGGCACAGCTGCAGGTGCGACTTCCAGAACAGCGCGGTGACCAGAAAGCTGACCGCGAAACCGATGAACAGCGGCAGCATCCGGTGCAGGGCGGCGAGGATGCCGCCGGCCGCCGCGACCTCGGCGTGTCCGGGCACCTTGATTTCCACCGCCAGCAGGGTGATGGCGATGGCGAAGACCGCATCGCTGAAGAACACGACGCGGTCGTGCGGGTACTTGCTGTCGGCGCTGTCGGCGTGGCTGGTCGTCACGGGCGTTTCCTGGGAGCGAGGTGGTCCATCACCGCCGCACGGCGATCCGGCGCATGGCGCTGCCTGGCCGCCGCACGCCAGCGCGTGCGCATGCCCGCGGCCGGCGGCGGCCGCGA
>NZ_AQOK01000883.1:0-16668 GCF_000364645.1 Xanthomonas sp. SHU 308
TACTTGACGCGCGAAACGTATTCGCCCGAACGCGTATCGACGCGGATCACTTCTTCCTGGCCGACGAACAGCGGCACGCGCACCACCGCACCGGTCTCCAGGGTCGCCGGCTTGCCGCCGCCGCCGGAAGTGTCGCCGCGCACGCCCGGGTCGGTCTCGACGATCTTCAGTTCGACGAAGTTCGGCGGGGTGACCTGGATCGGCGTGCCGTTCCACAGCGTCACCACGCAATCCTCCTCGCCCTTGATCCACTTGGCGGCGTCGCCGACGCCGGCCTTGTCGGCCTGCACCTGCTCGAAGGTTTCCTGCTGCATGAAGTGCCAGTACTCGCCGTCGCTGTAGAGGTACTGCATGTCAGTGTCGACCACGTCGGCCGCTTCCACGCTGTCGGTCGCCTTCATGGTCATTTCGACCACGCGCCCGGACTTGATGAAACGGTACTTGACGCGGGTGAACGCCTGGCCCTTGCCGGGCTTGACGTATTCGGTATCGGTGATGATCGCAGGCTCGCTGTTGACCAGGATCTTCATCCCGTTCTTGACGTCGTTCATGCCGTAGCTGGCCATCTGAAACTCCTCGGGTAAGGCAAACCCGCCGCGTTCGGCGGCCGGCCGGATAGAATGGAAGCTCCGCCGCAACGGCGGGCGCTCGTGTGATGACCGCCTATGATAACCGCAGCCCCCCGCCCGATGCAGCCGTCCCCGCCCCTGCCCGCCGCCGCGCCGCCGCGCTGGCAGCATGCCTGGCGCGACGCCGTGCGCGATCCGCGCGAGCTGCTGGCCCTGCTGGACCTGGATCCGCAGGCGCTGGGCGTCTCCGAACAGGCTGCGACGCAGTTCGCGCTGCGCGTGCCGCGCAGCTTCGTCGCGCGCATGCGCCCGGGCGATCCGCACGATCCGCTGCTGCGCCAGGTGCTGCCGATCGACGACGAGCAGCGCCTGGTCGCCGGCTTCGCCCTGGATGCAGTCGGCGACACCGCGGCCAAGAAGGCCGACGGGGTGATCCACAAGTACCGCGGCCGCGCCCTGCTGGTGGCCACCGGCAGTTGCGCGGTGCACTGCCGCTACTGCTTCCGCCGGCACTTTCCCTATGCCGACGAGACCGCCGCGCGCGATGGCTGGCGCACGGCGGTGGCGGCCATCGCCGCCGACCCCAGCATCGAGGAAGTGATCCTGTCCGGCGGCGATCCGCTGTCGCTGGCCACGCCGAAACTGGTCGAACTCACCGAGGCGCTGGCCGCGCTGCCGCAGCTCAAGCGCCTGCGTATCCACAGCCGCCTGCCGGTGGTGCTGCCCGAGCGCGTCGATGCGCCGTTGCTGGCCTGGCTGCGCACGCTGCCGTGGCCGGTGGCGTTCGTGATCCACGCCAACCACGCCAACGAATTCGATGCCGGCGTCGATGCCGCGCTGGCGCGCCTGCGCGAAGCCGGCGCGCACCTGCTCAACCAAGCGGTGCTGCTGCGCGGGGTCAACGACAGCGTCGAGGCGCTGGCCGCGCTGAGCGAGCGCAGCTTTGCCGCCGGCGTGCTGCCCTACTACCTGCATCAACTGGATCGGGTGCAGGGCGTGGCCCATTTCGAAGTGGACGATGCCACCGCGCTGGCGCTGCATCAGGCACTGGCCGCGCGCCTGTCCGGCTATCTCGTGCCGAAACTGGTGCGCGAGATTCCCGGCGACAGCGGCAAGCGCCCGCTGCTGCCCTGACCCGCCTGGCCAGGACCGCCGCAGGCACAGCGCACGCCGGCCACGACGCCGCAGCGGCGATCACGTGCTGGCGGGCGGTGCGTCCTCGTTGGCGAGCAGCTGACGAAATTCCTCCGCGCTGAGCGGACGGCTGAGCCAGAAGCCCTGCCCCAGTTCGCAGCCGCGCTCGCGCAGCAGCTCGAACTGGGTCTCCTGCTCGATGCCTTCGGCGACTACGGTGATGTCCAGCGAATGCGCCATGGCGATGATCGCCGTGGTCAGCGCCAGATCGTCCGGGTCGCGCTGCAGGTCGGCGACGAAACTCTTGTCGATCTTGACCCCGTCCACCGGCACCTGGCGCAGATGGCTCAGGCCGGAGAAGCCGGTGCCGAAGTCGTCCAGCCAGACCTTGACCCCGGTGCGATGCAGCCGCGCCAGCATGCTCGCCGCCTGCAGCTCGTCGCCGATCACCGCAGTCTCGGTCAGCTCCAGATGCAATTGCGCCGCCGGCAGCCCGGACTCGCGCAGGCATTCGGCCACCACTTCGGGCAGATCGCCGCTGCGCAACTGCCGCGGAGAGACGTTGACCGAGACGAACAGGTCGGCGCTGCCGTCGGCGCGCCGCCACTGGGTGGCCTCGCTGCAGGCCGCGCGCAGTACCTTGGGGCCGATGCTTTCGATCAGCCCGCTCTGCTCGGCCACGTCGATGAACACCGTCGGCGAGATCGTGCCCATCGCCGGATGCTGCCAGCGCAGCAGCACCTCGACACCGACCATGCGCCGGTCCTGGGTGCGGAAGATCGGCTGGTAGGCCAGCTTGAGTTCGTCGCGCTCCCAGGCGCCGCGCAGCTCGTGCTCCATGTGCACGCGCCGCTCCACCGCATAGTCCATCGCGCGGCTGTAGAAGCGGTGGCAGTTCTTGCCGGCCAGCTTGGCCTGGTACATGGCGATGTCGCCGTTCTTCAGCAGCGCCGAGGCGTCCTCGGCATCGCCCGGGTAGACAGTGATGCCGATCGAGGTGCCCATGAACACCTCGCGGCCCTGGATCCGCAGCGGCTCGCGCAGTTCCTGCACCAGCCGCTGCGCCAGCGCGGTGGCGACCTTAGCCGCCTGCGCATCCTCCACCAGGATCACGAACTCGTCGCCGCCGAAACGCGCCAGCAGCGCATCGTCGCCGCCCAGTTGCTCCACCGCCAGCTGGATGCGCCGCGCGAACTGCAGCAGGGCTTCGTCGCCGGCCTCGTGACCCAGGGTGTCGTTGATCCGCTTGAAATCGTCGATGTCGGCGAACAGCAGCGCCAGCCTGCGCTGCGAGGCGCGCGCCGACAGCATGCGATGGTCCAGCGCCTCGCGGAACGCGAGCCGGTTGGTCAGCCCGGTCAACGCATCGGTGTAGGCCATGTGGCGCACGTCGCGGTCGTGCCGGGCGATCGCCTCGCTCATCCGCCCGAACGCGCGCAGCAGTTCGCTGACCTCGTCGTGGCGGCCGCTGTCGCGGCGCTCCACCGCATAGTTGCCGGCCTCGATCTGGCGTGCGGTCGCCGCCATCCAGCGCAACGGCGCCACCAGCGTGCGCTGCACGTAGACCGCCACCATCGCCGCGGTCAGGCCCAGGGCGGCCAGCAACAGCAGCAACCAGCCGAGATGGCGCTTGCCCAGTGCGCCCAGGCGCTGGTCCAGGTTCTGCCCGGCCTTGCGCTCGTACTCCTGCGCGCGTGTCCAGGACATGCCTACCCGCACCCCGCCCACGCGCTGGTCGCCGATCATGATCGGCATCGACACGTCGAGGAACTCCGGCGACTCCTGCGCCAGCAGGCCTTTGGCGCGGATCGCGGCGTCGGCCATCGGCCCGCGCATGCGCTGCCCGTAGCCCACCAGGTCCTTGCTGCCGTCGTGGATCAGCCGCCCGTCGGCGTCGTAGACCAGCACGTAGGCCACCGCCACATAGCCCAGCGCCCCACGCACCTGCGTGCCGATCGCATCCAGGTCGGAGTAGTACACCGGGTTGGCCAGCGAATCGGCCAGTTGCCGCGCCAGCGATTCGCCGCGAGTGCGCATGCTGCTGTCGAACAGGCTGTGGATGGCGTTGCCGCTGAGCGTGCGCACCTCGCGCTGCATCGCCGCCTGGCGCTCCAGCAGCAGGGCCAGGATCGCCATCACCAGCAGCGCAGCCACGCCCATGGCCAGCAGGAACCTGGCCTGCAACCCGAAACGCATGCTCTTCATTCCACTTCCAGCCTCACCCGCGCCACGCCGTCGCGCAGGGCATCCAGGCGTTTCTGCGACGCCGGATCGATCGGGTAGAAACCGGAGGTCCCGAAGAACTGGCGCAGCGCCGCGCGCCCCTGCGGATCGTCAGCGGCGTGCAGCAGCACCTCGCGCAGGCGCGTCTCCACGTCCGTGGGCAGATCGCTGCGCACCATCTCCACCGCGCGCGGATACGGTTCGCTGCGGTAGATCACCCGGAAGTCGCGGCGGAACGCCGGGGGAATGCGGCGATCGTCGTCCCAGTCGAGATTGCTGAACGCCCCGGCATCCACCAGATGCTTGTGCACGAAGGCGGCGATGTTGAGTTCCGAGCGCGCGAACACGTAACCGACCGTTTCCGCCGAGGGCTGGTCCTTGGTCGAGAGCAGGATCTCCGGATGCAGGCCGCGCTCGAACAGCGTCATCATCGGCACCAGGTAGGCGCTGGTGGACAGCGTGCTCTGCAGCGCCAGCGTGCGCCCCCGCAGATCCGACAGGTCGTGCACCGGCGCGTCCTTGCGCACGAAGAATACGGTGTGGTACTGACGCACGCCGTTGCGCTCGGTCAGCAGCAGCGGCTTGGCGCCACCGCGCTGCTCCAGCGCCATCGCGGTGGCAGCGGTCTCGGTGACCCAGTCGACCCGGCCGCGACGCAGGTAACTGCTCATCTGCTGGCTGTCGCGGGCCATCAGGATCTGCCCGGAGGTGATGCCGACCTCGCGCATGCGCGGCACCACGTAGTCCAGCAGCGGCTTGAGTTGCTCGTAATGGGCCTTGGGATTGTCGCTGATGCGCCCCAGCACCAGGACCGAGGGCCGCGCGTGCACGGACGCGGGCCAGCAGATCGCCAGCGCCAGCCACACCACGACCACCCGCCAACGCGAACTGGACAAACCACGATCCCCAAGTAGACCTTGCAAAGCCTAGCCGAAAGCGCATGCCGGTGACAGCGTCACAGAATGGCGCCTGCCGCGCATGCAGTCCGCCCTGGGCGCACGCGTCGGCGCGCGCGCCGCGATGGAGGCCTTCGCGCCTTGCCTGGCCTCAGTTTCCGGCCTGCCCGGCGAGTCGCGCCATGCGCTGCGCATCGGACAGCACGCCGCGCAGCAGGCGCACTTCCTGCTCGGTCAGCTCGGTGCGCAGGAACAGCCGGCGCAACTTGCGCATCGCCGAATCCGGGGCGCGGCCCTTGTGGAAGTCGATATCGTCCAGGGTCTCGGCCAACTGCCCGAACAGCCCTTCCACCTGCGCGTGGCTGGCCGGTGCCTCGCGGAACCCCGGTACCGGCGCCGGCGCGGGGGCGGCGCCGCGCAGCTGCGCCAGGCGCAGTTCGTAGGCCAGCACCTGCACCGCCGCGGCCAGATTGAGCGAGCTGAACGCCGGATCGGAGGGAATGTGCACGGCCGCATGGCACAGCTGCAGTTCCTCGTTGGTCAGGCCGGTGCGCTCGCGCCCGAACACCAGCGCCACCTCCGCCGGTTCGGCGCTGGTCGCGGTCAGGCGCTGCGCGGCATCGGCCGGCAGCAACTCCTCCAGCGACACGCGGCGGCTGCGCGCGGTGCAGCCCAGCACCAACCGGCAATCGGCCACTGCGTCGGCCAGCGCCGGCAGCACCGGCGCTTGCTGCAACAGATCCTCGGCCCCGGCAGAACGCCGGTAGGCCTCGGTCTCCAGCTCGCATTCCGGCGCCACCAGCACCAGCCGCGACAGCCCCATGGTCTTCATCGCGCGCGCCGCCGCGCCGATGTTGCCGGGATGCTGGGTCCCGACCAGGACGAAGCGGATACGGAGGGAATCGGTCATGGCGGCACGGCAGGCGAAGCGAACGGGGGCGTAGATGGTAAACTGTGCGGCCGGCCTTGGCGCCGGACTGCTCTTTTCCTCCTCCAGACCCACCTCCGCCTTCTCGGGAGCGCTTGCCATGCAAAAACCCGCCGTCACCGTCATGGTCAAGGCCGCCCGCCTCGCCGGCAACGTGCTGTTGCGCCACATCAACCGTCTGGAAGCACTGAACGTGGTGCAGAAGGACCGCATGGACTACGCCAGCGAAGTCGATGCCGATGCGGAAAAGGTGATCGTCAAGGAGCTGCGCCGCGCCTACCCCGACTACGGCGTGATGGGCGAGGAAAGCGGCGTGCAGGGCGGCGGCCGCTACATGTGGGTGATCGACCCGCTCGACGGCACCAGCAACTACCTGCGCGGCTTCCCGCACTACTGCGTGTCGATCGCCCTGGTCGAGAACGGCGAGCCGGTCGACGCGGTGATCTTCGACCCGCTCCGCAACGAACTGTTCACCGCCAGCCGCGGCAACGGCGCCGTGCTCAACGACCGCCGCATCCGTGTCAGCGAGCGCAAGGAACTCAACGGCGCCATGGTCCACACCGGCTTCGCGCCGCGCGAGCGCAAGCGCACCAGCCCCCAGCTCAAGTGCGTGGATGCGCTGCTGGTGCAGGCCGAGGACATCCGTCGCACCGGCTCGGCGGCACTGGATCTGGCCTATGTGGCCTGCGGCCGCAGCGACGCCTACTTCGAAGCCGGCGTGAAGGCCTGGGACATCGCCGCCGGCGTGCTGCTGGTGCGCGAGGCCGGTGGCCGCGTCACCGATTTCAAGGGCGGCACCCTCGGCCGCATCGACGACCGCGGCCCGCAGCAGTTCCAGGTGGTCGCCGGCAACCTCAAGGTCGGCGACGCGCTGCAGAAGCTGATCGTCAATACCGGCTTCGCCGGGGAGTTCGACGCGAAGTTCTGAGCGAGGCGACCGGCGCCACGCCGGCGCAGCGACACCGCAACAACAGAAAAGCCGCGCACTCGCGCGGCTTTTTTATGTCCGTCATCCGCCGATCGGACCGGCGCACGACCTCCGCACAGGTCCTTTCGCAGCATCCGCCTGGCCTCGCGCAGACGAGCCGCCATCCAGGAAATCCCGTCGAACGCAGAACGCACGGGCCGTTTTTCCGTCACACCGCACTCACGCATTGGACGCTGCGCGCTTCACTCCTGCTTGATCGGCGCTTGCGTAGAAAACGGCACACGACGCGCTACATGCAGGCAAAACGGCATGTGCGATGCGCCCGACGCAATCGGCGAACGCAGCCCTAAAGATCCACGGAACGCGGCCGATACCGATGCGGGTCTTTGCCCGAACTTCCCCGCTGATCCGTGCCTGCATTGCCGTCCCTGCGGCAATGGAGCCGATAGCGCCGCTCTCTCGCATCTTCCGGAGATCTCGCGTGTCCTTCCATCATCTCACCGTCACCAAGCGCCTGGCAATCGGCTTCTGCGGCGTGATCGCCATGTTGTTGCTGGTCGGCATCACCAGCCTGATCGGCTTCCGCAAGTTCACCAGCGCGGCAGCGCTGGACGCGCATACCTACAAGGTCATCACCCTCGGCGACCGCATGCTGGTGAGCCTGCTCAACATCGAGAGCGGCGCGCGCGGCTTCGCCCTGACCCGCGATCCGTCCTACCTGGCGCCACTCGAACTCGGCGAACGCGAGTTCAGCGCACAGTGGCAGGAGTCCAAGCAGCTGACCGCGGACAACGCGGCGCAGCAGGCGCGCCTGCAGACCCTGATGCAGGACTACACGCAGTTCATGGCGACCAAGCGCAAGGCGGTGGAACACATGCGCACCACCGTGGCCGACAGCGACGACGCCCAGCTGGACGCGTTCCGGAGCGTCGGCAAGCAGCAGATGGACGGGTTGCGCGACACGATCGGTCAGTACGAGGACGCCGAGCGCGCCCTGCTGCAGGTGCGCAAGGCCGAGAGCGAGGCGCGCGCGCAGTCGGGCGAATGGACCAGCCTCGGCGGCATGCTGATCGGCATCGTCGCCGCCATCCTGCTCGGCCTGCTGGTCCGCAACAGCCTGATGCGCCAGCTCGGCGGCGAGCCCGCCTACGCAGCCGACGTGGTGCGCCGCATCGCCAGCGGCGACCTGTCGCAGGACGTGCGCCTGCGCACCCAGGCGCCGTCGCTGCTCAACGACATGCGGCAGATGCAGGAGGAACTGCGCACGGTGATCCAGGCGCAGACCGAGATGGCCAAGCAGCATGACGCCGGTCGGATCAGCTTCCGCATGGACGAGGCACGCTTCCCGGGCGACTACGGGCGCATGGTCCGCGACACCAATGCCCTGGTGCACAGCCATATCTCGGTCAAGCAGCAGCTGATCGCGCTGATGGGCGAGTATGCCGAAGGCGATCTGAGCCGCGACCTGGAGCAGTTCCCGGGCGAGAAGGCGATCCTGACCGAGACCATGGCCAAGGTGAAGCGCAATCTCGGCGCGATCAACGACGAGATCGACCTGCTGGTGCGCGCCGCCGCGCAGGGCGACTTCTCCCGCCGCGGCAATGATCAGCGTTTCCGTCACGCCTTCCGCGGCATGGTCGCCAACCTCAACACGATGATGACGGGCACCGAGACCAATCTGGCGGCGCTGTCGCAGCTGTTGCGCGCGATCGCCGCCGGCGACCTGACCCAGACCATGCAGGGCGAGTTCCACGGCGTGTTCGCGCGGATGCGCGACGACGCCAACGCCACCGTCGCGCAACTGACCGACATGGTCGGCCGCATCCAGCAGGCCGCGGCCAGCATCGACACCGCCGCCGGCGAGATCGCCAGCGGCAACGACGATCTGTCGCGCCGCACCGAGCAGCAGGCCGCCAGCCTGGAAGAAACCGCCGCATCGATGGAGGAGCTGACCGCCACGGTGAAGCAGAACGCCGAGCATGCGCGCCAGGCCAACCAGCTGGCCGCCGGCGCGGCCTCCGTGGCCTCGCAGGGCGGCACGGTGGTCGGACAGGTCGTCACCACCATGGACGGCATCGAGGCGGCCTCGAAGAAGATCGCCGACATCATCGGCGTGATCGACGGCATCGCCTTCCAGACCAATATCCTGGCACTCAATGCCGCGGTGGAAGCGGCACGCGCCGGCGAGCAGGGCCGCGGTTTCGCCGTGGTCGCCAGCGAAGTCCGCACCCTCGCCCAGCGCTCGGCCAGCGCGGCCAAGGAGATCAAGACGCTGATCGACGACTCGGTCGAGCGCGTGAGCGCAGGTTCGGCGCTGGTCGCCCAGGCCGGCACGACGATGCAGGACATCGTGGCCTCGGTGCAGCGCGTGACCGACATCATGGGCGAGATCGCCGCCGCCTCGCAGGAGCAGTCCGCCGGCATCGAGCAGGTCAACCACACCGTCACCCAGATGGACGAGACCACCCAACAGAACGCCGCCCTGGTCGAGGAAGCCACTGCCGCGGCACGCGCGATGGAGCAGCAGGCCGGCGACCTGGTGGAGATCGTCGGCCAGTTCCAGGTGCGCAGCGAGACCTACCCGATGGTGGCGCAACTGGTGGCCCGCGCCACCGCCAACGCGGCGTAGCGCGGACGCCCTGCGCGGCACGCACGCCACGGAGGGACGGGACCGTCATTGACGGCCCCGTCCCACGCACGGCAACCCGGCCGACGTTGCGCTGCACCCACCCGACGCCCCCAGCGTCCGCACAAAGAAAAAGCCGCGCATCCGCGCGGCTTTTTTGTTCGCAGGAGGGAGTGCTTCAGGCCCAGGACGTCACGCTTTCACGAATCCCCAATCCCGGATCCCCACTCCCGGCCCCATCAGGGCCTGCGCGCCAGCGCCTCGACGTCCTTCGACTTCGGCAGCAGGTCCTGCTTGGTGACCTGGAACGGCCCGATCGACAGCAGCGGCACCGCCACGATCACCGAGGACACCACCACCACCACCGCACCGATCATGTGGGTCAGCGCCAGGCCTTCCATCGACTCGCCGCCGTACAAGTAAAGCGCCAGCGCCGACAGGAAGAACATCACCGCTGTGATCACCGTACGCGACAGGGTCTGGTTGATCGAGCGGTTCAGCACCTCGATCGGCTCCACGCGCAGGCTGCGGAAGTTCTCGCGCACGCGGTCGAATACCACGATGATGTCGTTGATCGCAAAGCCCATCACCGACAGCAGACCGGCCAGCACGGTCAGGTCGAACTCACGGCCGGTGACCGACACGTAGGCCACCGTCACCAACAGGTCGAACAGCGCGGTCAGGCTGGCCACCACCGCGAACTTCCACTCGAAGCGGAAGGCGATGTAGATCAGGAAGCCGACCAGCATGAACACCGTGGCGTAGACGCCGTTCAAGGCCAGGTCCTTGCCGACCTGCGGGCCGACGAACTCGCCCGGCTTGACCGTGGCCGGGTTCTGCGGCGTGCTCACCGCCTTGCGCACCTGCTCGGCGAGGTTCTTGGTGATGTCCTCGTTGTTGTGCTCGCCCTGCGGCTGCAGGCGGATCACCACCTCGTTGCCGCTGCCGACGTTCTGCACCTGCGCGTTCTCGAAACCGGCCTTGGCCAGCTGCTCGCGCACCTGGTCCACGTCGACCGGCTTCTGGAAGCTGGTCTGCACCAGCGCGCCGCCGGTGAACTCCAGCGCGTAGTTGAAGCCCTTGGCGAAGATCACCGCGAACGAGGCCAGCGCCAGCACCAGCATCAGCACCAGGGTCGGGTGCCGCCAGCGCATGAAGTCGATCTTGGTGTCGTTGGGGATCAGGTGAAGCGGGAAGATTTTCATTGGAGACCGCTCTGCGTTTTTTTGGACCCCGCGCCTGCCGGCGCGGGGACGTGCGGAAGGTGGCGTGCGTGGCTCAGATGGCCACGGACTTGATCTTCTTGCGACGGCCGTAGATCAGCACCGCCAGCGCGCGCGACACGGTGATCGCGGTGAACATCGAGGCGAAGATGCCGATGATCATGGTCAGCGCGAAGCCCTTCAGCGGGCCGGTACCGAACGCGTACAGCGCCACGCCGACGATCAGGCCGGTGAGGTTGGCGTCGAGGATGGTGCCGCCGGCCTTCTCGTAACCGGCCGCGATCGCCGACTTGGGCGGTACGCCCAGCCGCAGTTCTTCGCGGATACGCTCGTTGATCAGCACGTTGGCGTCCACCGACAGGCCCACCGACAGCGCCAGACCGGCGAAGCCCGGCAGGGTCATGGTGGCGCCGAACAGCGACATCACCGAGACCACGATCAGCAGGTTCATCAGCAGCGCGACCGAGGTGATCAGGCCGAACATGCGGTAGTACACGCTGAAGAACACCAGGGTGAACAGGAACGCGTAGACCACGGCGGTGATGCCGCGCTCCACGTTTTCCGCGCCCAGACTCGGGCCGATCACGTATTCCTCGACGAAGTCCATCGGCGCGGCCAGCGAACCGGCGCGCAGCAGCTTGGCCAGGTTCTCGGCCTCGGTCTTCTCCAGGCCGGTGGTCTGGAAGTTCTTGCCGAACACGCCGGCGATGCGGGTCGGCGCCAGCGCCTCCTCGTTGACGCGCACGCTGCGCACTTCCTTGCCGTCGACCATGGTCACGGTGGGGATGCGCTCGATGTAGACCACCGACATCAGCTTGCCGGTGTTGGCGCTGGTGTAGTCGAACATGCGCTGGCCGGCGGCGTTGTTGAGCGTCACCGCCACGGCCGGCATGCCGTTCTGGTCGGTGCTGACGGTGGCGTTGACCATCTGGTCGCCGGACACCAGCACGCGCTTGCTCAGCAGCACCGGGGCGCCGCTGTCGCGCAGGCGGTAGACCTTGGCGTCGGGCGGGATATTGCCGCTGCGCACCGCGTCCTCGGCGTTGCCGTCGACCACGCCGCGGAACTCCAGCGTGGCGGTGGCGCCGATCATGCGCTTGGCCTCGGCGGTGTCCTGCACGCCCGGCAGCTCGACGACGATGCGGTCGTCGCCCTGGCGCTGGATGATCGGCTCGGCCACGCCCAGCTGGTTGACGCGGTTGCGCAGGGTGGTCAGGTTCTGCTCGATGGCGCCGGCGGCGATCTGCTTCAGCTCGGCCTCGGGCACGGTCACGGCGATGGTCTGCCCGGACACCGCGTAGCTCAGGGTCGGCTGCGCCTTGGCGATGGCCGCGCGCGCGGCGCTGGCATCGACGCCCTCGCCCAGGCTGACCTGGATGCTGTTGTCGGGACGGCGCTCGACCGAGCGGTAGGCCAGGCGGTTGTCGCGCAAGGTGGTGCGGATGTCCTCGGCGAAGGTGTCCAGGCGCTTTTCCAGCGCCGCCTTCTGGTCGACCTGCAGGGCGAAGTGCACGCCGCCGACCAGATCCAGGCCCAGCACCATCGGCTTGCCGCCCAGGCGCGACAGCCAGTCCGGCACGGTCGAGGCCAGGTTCAGCGCCACCGTGTAGTTCTCGCCCACCTGCTGGCGCAGCACGTCGTTGGCACGGGTCTGCGCCTGCAGGTTCGGCAGGCGCACCATCAGGCTGTCGCCTTCCTTGTCGACCAGCTTCGGGGTGATCCCGGCCGTCTTCAGGTCGGCGAGGACCCGCTCGCGCAGGGCATCGTCGATCTTGCCGCCGCGGCTGGCGGTGATCTGGACCGACGGATCCTTCTGGTACACGTTGGGCAGCGCGTACAACGCGCTCAACGCCAGCACGATCAGGATGAGGACATACTTCCAGCGCGGAAACTCGAGCATTGCGGGACCCCGCACGACGCCACGCCGGCGTCGCGCCTAGCAGTAGGAGAAATGGATCAGGCGGACTTCAGCGTGCCCTTCGGCAGGACATTGCCGACGGCGCCCTTCTGCACGCGGATGCGCACGTTGTCGGCCACTTCGATGGTGATGAAGTTGTCGCCGATGTCGGTGACCACGCCGGCCACGCCGCCGGAGGTGATGACCTCATCGCCGCGACCGAGCTTGTCCAGCATCGACTTGTGTTCCTTCTGGCGCTTCATCTGCGGCCGGATCATCACGAAATACATCACCGCGATCAGGATGATGGGCAGCAGGAACATCTGCAGGCCACCACCGGCCGGGGCGGCGCCGCCAGCGGTCTGCGCCTGGGCGACGGGAATCAGGAAATCGAGCGGATTCATCGGGTACGTCCTATGGTTTGGGCAGCCCGACACCCTGGGGCACGGACCGCTGGTTTGCCTTGCGGCAGCAAGCAGCCGCCGATTATGCCACGATCTTCCCCTTGCCCCCGGAACGGCCGCCGCGCCCCTCCCTTCTCCCTGCGGGACCCACGGCCACCTTCTCGGGGGAAGGTGCCGCGCAGCGGCGGATGAGGGTACGGGCGAAGCCTCGTATCCTTTCGACTGCACGAGGCTGCGCCCGGACCCTCACCCCCGACCACTCCCGAACAACACGAGGCTGCGCCCGGACCCTCACCCCAACCCCTCTCCCGGGGGAGAGGGGCTTATCCGTGCTCCGTTGGGAGTGGGGTGGCTTCCATCCCGCGCGCCGCATAGAAGGACCGCCGGAACTGGGCAAAGGTTCCCGCGGCGATCGCCGCGCGCATGTCGGCCATCAGCTTCTGGTAGTACCAGAGGTTGTGCAGGGTGCCCAGCATCGGCGCCAGCATCTCGTTGCAGCGGTCCAGGTGGCGCAGGTAGGCGCGGGTGTAGCCGCTGCTGCAGGCATGGCAGCCGCAGCCCGGCTCGATCGGATCGAGGTCGCGCTCGTACTTGGCGTTGCGGATGCGCACCGTGCCGAACGAGGTGAAATAGTGGCCGTTGCGCGCGTTGCGGGTCGGCATCACGCAGTCGAACATGTCCACGCCGCGGGCCACGCCCTCGACCAGGTCCTCCGGGCGTCCCACGCCCATCAGGTAGCGCGGGCGGTCGCCGGGCAGGCGCGGATGCAGGTGCTCGAGCATGGCATTGCGCTCGTGCTCCGGCTCGCCCACCGCCAGGCCGCCGATCGCGTAGCCATCGAAGCCGATCGCCTGCAGCCCCTCGATCGAGCGGCTGCGCAGGTCCGCATGCACGCCGCCCTGGACGATGCCGAACAGCGCCGCGTCGTTGCCCAGCGCATCGTGTGCGTCGCGCGAGCGCTGCGCCCAGCGCAGGCTCAGTTCCATCGAGCGCCGCGCCACGTCCTCGGTGGCCGGGTACGGGGTGCACTCGTCGAAGATCATCACGATGTCCGAATCGAGCACCCGCTGGATCTTCATGCTCTCCTCCGGCCCCAGGAACACCTTGGCGCCGTCGGTCGGCGAGGCGAAGGTGACGCCCTGCTCGCTGATCTTGCGTCGGTGCGCCAGCGAGAACACCTGGAAGCCGCCGGAATCGGTCAGGATCGGCCCGTCCCAGCGGGCGAAGCCGTGCAGGCCGCCGTGATCGCCGATCACGTCCAGGCCTGGGCGCAGGTACAGGTGGAAGGTGTTGCCGAGGATGATCTGCGCGCCCAGCGCCTTGATCTGTTCGGGCAGCACGCCCTTGACCGAGCCGTAGGTGCCCACCGGCATGAACGCGGGAGTCTCGACCGTCCCGCGCGGAAAGGTCAGGCGGCCGCGGCGCGCGGCGCCGTCGGTGGTGTGGAGCTGGAACTGCAATCGGGACATGGTCTGGCGAATCTCGGTAAGCCGGGCATTGTCGCATTGCCGGGCCGTCGGCGCCGAACCGCCTTGCGGTGCGCCGACCAGGGAACACCGCGGTCGGCTGGTCGGATGCGCGTCGGGCACGCACAGCGCAGGCCCCGCCCAGGACCATGCCGTGGCGCGTACCCGGCGCCGCCCTGCCCTGACGACACGACACCGATGTCGCGCCGTCGCCGGCCATCCTGGATGGCGAGCAGCGTCAGTCCGCCGCGACGAAACCACCGGTCTGGCGCGCCCACAGCCGCGCGTACAGGCCGCCGCGGGCGACCAGCTCGGCGTGGGTGCCGGTCTCGACGATGGCGCCGCGGTCCATCACCACCAGGCGGTCCATCCGCGCGATGGTGGAGAGCCGGTGGGCGATCGCGATCACCGTCTTGCCCGCCATCAGTTCGTCCAGGCTGTCCTGGATCGCCGCCTCCACTTCCGAATCCAGCGCCGAGGTGGCCTCGTCCAGGATCAGGATCGGCGCGTCCTTGAGCAGCACGCGGGCGATGGCGATGCGCTGGCGCTGGCCGCCGGACAGCTTGACCCCGCGCTCGCCGACCTGCGCGTCGTAGCCGCGCTGGCCCTCGCCGTCCTGCAATTGTTCGATGAACTCGTCGGCGCGCGCCTTGGCCACCGCCGCGCGCAGCAGCGCCTCGCTGGCGTCGGGGCGGCCGTACAGCAGGTTGTCGCGGATCGAGCGGTGCAGCAGCGAGGTGTCCTGGGTGACCAGGCCGATCTGCTGGCGCAGGCTCTCCTGGGTGACGCCGGCGATGTCCTGGCCGTCGATCAGGATGCGGCCCTGCTCCAGGTCGTACAGCCGCAGCAGCACGTTGACCAGGGTCGACTTGCCGGCGCCGGACGGCCCGACCAGGCCGATCTTCTCGCCCGCGCGCACCTGCAGGTCGAGCCCGGCGATGACCCCGCCGCGCTTGCCGTAGTGGAAGTGGATGTGCTCGAAGCGGACCTCGCCGCGCTCCACGCGCAGCGGCACCGCGTCGGCGCGATCCTGCACCTGCGCCGGCTGCGCGATGGTCTCCATGCCGTCCTGCACCGCACCGATGTCCTCGAAGATGCCGTTGACCGTCCACATGATCCAGCCGGACATGTTGTGGATGCGGATCACCAGGCCGGTGGCCAGGGTGATCGCGCCCACGCTGATCTGGCCGCGGCTCCACAGCCACAACGCCAGCCCGCAGGTCACCGCGATCAGGAAGCCGTTGATGATGGCGATGGCACTGTCCATCGCGGTGGTCATGCGGGTCTGCCCGCGGTGCTTGACCGCCAGCTCGTCGATCGCCTCGCGCACGTAGGCCTGCTCGCGCCCGGCATGCGAGAACAGCTTGAGCGTGGCGATGTTGGTGTAGCCGTCGACGATGCGGCCCATCGCCTTGGAGCGCGCGTCCGAGGCGATCCAGGCGCGCTGCTTCATCCGCGGCACGAAGTAGACCATCAGCGCCACGTAGGCCAGCACCCACACCAGCAACGGCGCCATCAGCCAGGGATCGGCCTGGGCGAACAAGTACAGCGCGCTGCCGGTGTAGACCACGATGTACCAGAGCGCATCGACCATCTGCACCGCCGACTCGCGCAGCGAGGTGCCGGTCTGCATCACCCGGTTGGCGATGCGCCCGGCGAAGTCGTTCTGGAAGAAGCCCAGGCTCTGCCGCACCACGTAGTTGTGCATCAGCCAGCGCGCGCGGTTGCTCAGGCCCGGCACGATGGCCTGGTTCACCAGCAGGTTGTGCAGGGCCACGAACAACGGCCGCGCCAGCAGCACGACGAACGCCATCCACAGCAGCTCGCCGGCATGGCGCTGGAAGAAGTCCGGCCCCGGCTGCTCGGCGACCATGTCGACGATGCGGCCGAGGAAGTCGAACATCGCCACTTCCACCAGCGCCAGCGCCAGACCGGCCAGCAGCGTGGCCAGCAAGAGCGGCCACAGCGGACGCAGGTAATGCAGATAGAAGCGCACCACCCCGCGCGGCGGCATCTGCGTCTCGATCTTCGGAAAGACCTCGATCAGGGACTCGAACCAGCGGAACATCGCCACGCCATGCCTGAAAAGGGGCGTCAGGGTAGCGTATTCGGCGTCACGCTTCGTGACGCTGGGAATGGGGAGTGGAGAATGGGGAATCGTAAAAGCGGGCGTCCGTGCGCATCGCTTTCCCTTGCGGGAGCGGCTTCAGTCGCGACGCGGTAGCGCCGGGATTGGGGATTTGGGATTGGGGATTCGCGACAGTGGCTCCTCCATCGTTCCCCCTCGCAGGAGCGGCTTCAGCCGCGACGGGCTTCACCGAGGAAGCCCGGTCGCGGCTGAAGCCGCTTGTGTCAAATAAGGGTCTATCGTTGT
>NZ_AQOK01000884.1:0-216 GCF_000364645.1 Xanthomonas sp. SHU 308
GGCACGCTGCCGCTCCATCGCCGCGACCGCGTCCAGGTCGGCCTGGCGCTCGGCCTGCTGGGCCGGCGTCAGCGCGGCGGGCGCCGGTGCTGCTTGCGACATGATGCCGGCCAGGGCCGGATCGGAGTCGGCTTCGGCCAGCACCGCGGCGGCGATCTGTTCGGGCGTCGGACCGGCCGGCGCGGGCGCGAGCGCCTGCTGCGACATGATGCCGGC
>NZ_AQOK01000885.1:0-4219 GCF_000364645.1 Xanthomonas sp. SHU 308
CATCGGCTTCGGCCAGGACCGCGGCAGCGATCTGTTCGGGCGTGGGGCCGGCAGCGGCCGGGGCGGGCGCCGTCGTCGCGGCGTCCGCTTGCACGTCGGCGACCGCGACCGGCGCGGGGCTCGGCGGCACGGCCTTCTGCTCCTCGGCGATCACGTCGTGGAGCAGGCCTTCCAGATAATCGTCGATGATCCCGGGGGTGCTCATGCGGCTTGCTCCATCGGCGTGGCGTCGCTGGCGATCAGCCATTCCAGCGCGCGGCGGTAGGCGGCCAGGCCGCGGCCCGGGTAGTCGCCCGGCACGCCGGCCACCGTCAGCGCCTTGACGTTGCAGATCTTGGTGTCGACCGGGATGGCGTCTTCCCACACCCGCTCGCCGTAGCTGTCCTGCATCTGCCGCAGGGTCTCGTTGCCGGCGCGGGTGCGCTTGTCGAACAGGGTCGGCAGGATCGAGGCGGGCAGGGGGCGGCGGCGCGAGCGCTCGACCATGTCCACGGTGCGGACCATGCTGGCCAGGCCGTGCAGGGCCAGCGGCTCGGCCTGGGTCGGGATGATCACGCGGTCGGCCGCCGCCAGCGCGTTGATCATCAGCAGGCCCAGGGTCGGCGGGCAGTCGAGCAGGATGTAGTCGTGCTGGCCGGCGTGGCGGGCCATGGCCTGCTGCAGCGCCAGGCCCAGGCCGGGCTGGTTGGCGCTGCGCCGTTCCAGCGTGGCCAGCGCGGTCTGCCCGCAGACGAAGCTCAGGCGCTCGACCGCGGTGTCGCGGGCCAGCGCGGCGAGTTCGCCCGGCGGGGTCGCGAACAGGTCGAGCACGCCCGGCGGCTGCGGTTCCTGCGGCACGTCGAAGGCCCGGGTCAGCGAGGCGTGCGGATCGAGATCGAGCATCAGCACGCGGTGCCCGAGCATGGCCAGCCCACGGCCCAGGGCCAGCGTGGTGGTGGTCTTGCCCACGCCACCTTTCTGGTTGGCGATCGCCCAGATGCGCATCAGTTGACTCCTTCAATGGCAGGTACTGCGCGGGGGCCGCCGGCGTTGCCGGGGGCCGCCGCGGCGGGGGGTGTCGGGGTGGCCGGCGCGGCGCCGGCGCTCAAACGATCGGAGGCCGACGGCGTCGCATCGCCGCTGTCGCCGGAGTCGGCCAGGATCACCAGCACCACGCGGCGGTTGGCGTTGCGGCCGGCCGGCGTGTCGTTGCTGGCGCGCGGGCGGAACTGGCCGTAGCCGATCATCGACAGCCGCGAGGGCTGCAGGCCCTGGTCGGCGAACAGGTGGACCACGCTGGCCGCGCGCGCCGCCGACAGTTCCCAGTTCGAGGGGAACTGCGCGGTGGCGATCGGGGTGTTGTCGGTGTAGCCCTCCACGCGCACCCCGTTGGGCACGCCGGACAGCACCTGCGCCAGTTCGGACAGGGTGGCGCGCGCGCTCTGGTCGAGCGCGGCCGAGCCGGAGCCGAACAGGATGTCGCTGTTGATCTCCACTTCGATCCACAGCCCGGCGCGGCGCACGGTGATCAGCTTCTTCTGGATCAGCGGCGCCAGCGCGGCGCCGAGGCGATCGGCGATGCTGTCGAGCTGGCGCTGCGCGCGTCGCAGCTGCTGCGCGTCGCGCAGGTCGTCGCCGCGCTG
This sequence comes from Xanthomonas sp. SHU 308, assembly GCF_000364645.1. Taxonomy (NCBI): domain Bacteria; kingdom Pseudomonadati; phylum Pseudomonadota; class Gammaproteobacteria; order Lysobacterales; family Lysobacteraceae; genus Xanthomonas; species Xanthomonas sp. SHU 308. Next base: position 1,623 of record NZ_AQOK01000885.1, read on the forward strand.
CGCGTTGCCCGAGGGCAGGCGGTTGGGATCGGGCAGGGTCAGCGCCGGGCTGGACTTGATCGGGGTCGGCCGCTCGCCGCCCTGGCCCTGCAGCGCGTGGTCGCCGACCTGCACCGGACGCAGGGTCGTCGGGGTGCCGCCGAACGCGGCGCTCATCGCGTCGGCCATGACCCGGTACTTGGCTTCGTTGATCGTGGACAGCGCGTACATCACCACGAAGAAGGCGAGCAGCAACGTCATCAGGTCGGCATAGGGGATGGCCCATGCCTCGTGGTTGGCGTGCTCGTCGTGGGAGTGCTTGCGGGCCATTCGGAACTCAATGCAAGAATCCGGCCAGTTTCGATTCGATGTTGCGCGGGTTCTCGCCCTGGGCGATGGCGATCAACCCTTCGATGATCATTTCGCGCTCGCCGCAGCTGTGCTTGATCACGCTCTTGAGCTTGGCGGCCATCGGCAGGAACAGCAGGTTGGCCGAGGCGATGCCGTAGATGGTGGCGGTGAACGCGGCGGCGATGCCGTGGCCGAGCTTGCTCGGGTCGGCCAGGTTCTTCATCACCGCGATCAGGCCCAGCACCGCGCCGATGATGCCCAGGGTGGGCGCGTAGATGCCCATGCCCTCGAACACCTTGGCCGCGGCCAGATCGCAATGTTCCTGGCCTTCCAGGTCGATCTCCAGCATGTGCCGGATCGCTTCCGGCTCCACGCCGTCCACCAGCATCTGCAGGCCCTTGCGCACGAACGGATCCTGCTGCTGCGGCACCTGGTTCTCGAGCCCGAGCAGGCCCTGGCGGCGCGCGATGTTGCTCCATTCCACGATCTGCTTGAGCAACGCCTGGCGGTCGCTCGGCGGCGGCCACAGGATCCACTTGGCGATCTGGAACGCACGGCGGAACACGGACGGCGGGGTATGCACCAGGATCGCGGCGACGGTGCCGACGATCACGATCACGAACGCAGCCGGCGACCACAGCGCCGAAATGCCGGCGCCCTTGAGGATGCTGCCGCCGATGAGCGACAGAATCGCCAACAGCAGGCCGATGAGACTGAGCTTGTCCATGCAGGAGGTATCGGCCAGGGGGCTTGGGACTTGATGGGTTGGGGGCCGGGATTGGGGAATGGGGAATGGGGAGTCGATGAAGCCGGGATTCGGGAATGGGGATTGGGGAATCGAAAAAGCGCGCGCACGCCAACCGCTCATCCCGGCTCTATCGCGTCGCGGCTGAAGCCGCTCCCACATTGGGGAGTGAGGTACACGGGAGCTGCTGTTGCGATTCCCGAATGCCGATTCGCAGCCTCACCGCTGAAGCTGCTCCTACGTCGGAATCAGGGAAAAACGAAGCGCCAGGGAACCCGCTCCTGCGATTCCCCAATCCCCATTCCCCAATCCCGGCCTTCAGGCCTTCAAGCCATCCACATCCAGGATCAGCGCCAGGCGGCCGTCGCCGATGAGGGTGGCGCCGGCGTAGCCGGGCAGGCCGCGCAGCGAGCGCGGCAGCGGCTTGATCACCACTTCCTCGCGGCCGCGGACCTGGTCCACGACCAGGCCCATGCGCGATTCGCCGGCCTGCAGCACCACCACGGTGAGCAGCGGCAGTTGCGGGGCGTCGATGTTGAGCCACTGGCGCAGGTCCACCAGCGGCAGGGTGTGCGACTGCCGGTCGAGCACGGCGCGGCCGTCGAACCAGCCCAGCGAGCGGCGCGGGGCGTGCAGCACTTCCACCACGCGCGCCAGCGGCAGCGCGTAGACGGTATCGCCGGCCTGCACCAGCAGGGTCGGCAGGATCGCCAGGGTCAGCGGCACGCGGATCAGGAAGCGGCTGCCGCGGCCCAGTTCCGACTGGATCTGGATCTGGCCGCTGAGTTCGCGGATGCGCGACTGCACCACGTCCATGCCGACGCCGCGGCCGGAGATGTCGGTGACTTCGGATTTGGTCGAGAAGCCGGGCAGGAACACCAGGTGCAGGCATTCCTCGGTGGTCAGGCGGGCGGCGGCCTCGGGGTCGATCAGGCCCTTCTCGCGGGCCTTGGCGCGCAGCCGTTCCGGGTCGATGCCGGCGCCGTCGTCCTGCACCTCGATGCTGACGTAGTCGCCTTCCTGCTGCGCCGACAGGCGCACGTGGCCGCCGCGCGGCTTGCCGGTGGCTTCGCGCAGCGCCGGGGCTTCGATGCCGTGGTCGATCGCGTTGCGCACCAGGTGCACCAGCGGATCGGCCAGCGCCTCGACCAGGTTGCGATCGAGCTCGGTGTCGGCGCCGATCAGTTCCAGTTCCACTTCCTTGTTGAGCGAGCGGGCGACGTCGCGCGCCACCTTGGGGAAGCGCGAGAACACCTTGCCCACCGGCTGCATGCGCGTGCGCATCACCGCCGACTGCAGGCGCGCGGTGGCGATGTCCAGGCTGCTGACCGCGCGGTCCAGTTCCTCGTCGCGCAGGCGCACGCGCAGGGTCTTGAGGCGGTTGCGCGAGAGCACCAGTTCGCCGATCAGGTTGACGATCGCGTCCAGGCGCTTGGTGTCCACGCGCACGGTGTGTTCGGGCTCGGCGGCCTTGGCCGGGGCGGCCGCGGCCTTGGGCGCGGCGCTGGGCGCGCGCGGCGCC
>NZ_AQOK01000886.1:0-859 GCF_000364645.1 Xanthomonas sp. SHU 308
GGGCGAGGCCGACCGGCACCTTGCCCTGCGCGCTCTGCCCGTCCAGGCGGCCTTCGCCGGTGACCAGCAGATCGGCGCCGGCCAGGTGCGCTTCCAGCCCCAGCGCCTGCGCGACGATCTCCACGCCCGGCCGCAGCCGCGCGCCGAGGAAGGCGAGCAGGGCCGCGCCGATACCGCCGCCCGCGCCGGCGCCGGGCAGTTGCGCCACTGCCACGCCCAAGCTGCGTTCGATCGCCTCGGCGTAGTGCCGCAACCCGGCATCGAGCTGCGCGACCATCGCCGGCGTGGCGCCCTTCTGCGGCCCGAACACCGCCGAGGCGCCGCTCGGCCCGGTCAGCGGGTTGTCGACATCGCAGGCGACTTCGATCGTGCACTCGCGCAGTCGCGGGTCCAGCCCGTCCAGATCGATGCGCGCCAGCGCGCCCAGCGCCGCGCCGCCGGCGGCCAGGTCGCAGCCGTGCGCGTCCAGCAGGCGCACGCCCAGGGCCTGCGCCATGCCGGCGCCGCCGTCGTTGCTGGCGCTGCCGCCGATGCCGATCAGCAGCCGGCGCGCGCCGGCATCAAGGGCGGCCAGGATCAGTTCGCCGACGCCGCGGGTGCCGGTCAAGCAAGGATCGCGCTGTTGCGGCGGCACCAGCATCAGCCCGCTGGCCGCGGCCATCTCGATCAGGGCGGTGCCGCCGTCCTCGCTCAGGCCGAACTGCGCGGCGACCGGCGCGCCCAGCGGCCCGGTCACGGTGCACGCGACCCGGCGCCCACCGCCAGCGGCGACCAGCGCTTCCACCGTGCCCTCGCCGCCGTCGGCGAACGGCAGCAGCACGTACTGCGCCTCCGGGAACACGCTGCGGAAGCCGGCCGC
>NZ_AQOK01000887.1:0-4892 GCF_000364645.1 Xanthomonas sp. SHU 308
CGCCTCCGCCGCGGACAGGCTTTCCTTGAACGCGTCCGGGGCGATGACGATCTTCATGCAGCGAGTGCGGCGACCGACCACACCCTCGCACCGGGCGAGGCGGGCTGCTTCATGCGTGCGTTCGAGAGAACCATCGGCCGATCTTAGTCGCGGCCGGCGCGATGGCGCACTCCGCACGCTCAGGCGGGCGCCAGGTGCCGCATCACCTGCAGTTCGGCGATGGCCGCGGCATAGGGCGCGAAGCGGGCATCGCCGCTGGCGAAGGCCTCGGCAGCCGCCTGCGCGCTGGCCAGGTCGCGCCAATATGCGATGTCGACGAACTGGTCGTCGCCATCCAGCGGCGCATACGCACGGTAATCGAGCAGGCCGGGAAAATCGGCGAGCACCGCGCGCAGCTGCTGGCGCAGCGCCGGCATGCGCTCGCGCGCAGCGGGCTTGACGGTGAACACGGCCAGTTCGAGGACGCAGTTGGGGTGGGACATGCGGGCATTCCGGAGTGAAGGAGCCGGCAGTCTGCGGCGGCCCTGCTGACACCGGGGTGTCAGTGCCCGCGCTGCGCCCAGGCTGCGCGTTGGTGCTGGAGATACGCGTCCAGCGCCACGTGTGCCGGGACGGGAAGCGGCGCCGCGCAGGCCTGCACCGCCTCGATCCGATCCAGGCGGAAATCGCGATACGCGGCGCGCAACCCGCACCAGCCGCCCAGCGTCCAGTGCTGTCCCCAGTGGAACAGCCCCAGCGGCAGCACCGCGCGCGCGCTGGTTTCGCCCTGCAGGCTGCGATAGCGCAGGCGCACGCTCCGGCGCTGCGCGGTGGCGGCGTGCAGCGCCTGCCAGCACGGCAAGGCCACCGGCTCGGCGCGCAACGCACGCGCCACCCGCGGCGTGGGCGCCGGCGCGGGCATGGCGGCCTGCAGCTTGTGCAACAAGGCGCGCGCGGCCGGCTGCAGATGACCGCCGCCGCTGCAGGCGAGCATCTCCACCGCCAGGTGCAAGGCCTCGACCTCCTCGCGCGACAGCGCCAGCGGCGGCAACGCGAACTGCGGATCCAGGCGATAGCCGACGCCCGCCTCGCCGTAGACCGGAATGCCGCCGAGCGAGAGATCGTCGAGGTAGCGGTAGATGCTGCGCACCGACAGGCCCAGCTCGGCGGCGAGCACGGCGGCCGTCACCGGCTGGCGCACCCGGATCAGGTTGACCAGCTGGAACAGACGCTCGGCCTTGCGCATGCGCGGTGCGCTAGTCCAGCACGCGGCAGAACACCGCCTTGAGGTAGCGCGATTCCTGCACGTGGGCCATGAACGGGTGGTCGGCGCCGGCGCCGGCCACCTTCAGGATCTGGATGGTGCGGCCGGAGAAATAGGCGGCGCGGCGCAGCATGTCCAGGAACTCGTGCTCGGCGACCAGGCCGGTGCAGGAGAAGGTGGCGAACAGGCCGCCCGGAGCGACCACGCCCAGCGCCAGCTTGTTCATGTCCAGATACTTCTTCAGCGCCGGGATCACCTGGTCGCGGTCGCGGGTCATCTTGGCCGGGTCCAGGATCACCACGTCGTACTGGTCGCCGCGGGCGGCGGCATCGCGCAGGTACGGGAAGATGTCGGCCTGCACGAACTTGGGCCGCACGTCGTTGAGGCGGGCGTTGCCCTTGGCGATCTCGATCACGTCCTCGTCGATGTCCACGCCGACCACCTCGGTGGCGCCGCGGACCTTGGCGTAGACCGCGAAGCCGCCGGTGTTGCAGCACAGGTCGAGCACGCGCTTGCCCTCCACCTGCTGGCTCAGCCACTGCCGGTTCTCGCGCTGATCGGCGAAGAAGCCGGTCTTGTGCGCGCCGGCCGGGTCGGCGCGGAAGCGCACGCCGTATTCGCTGATGATCGCCGGCTCCGGGCGCTCGCCGCTGCTGGACACCGGCCGGTAGTCGAAGCTCTCCTGCTTCTGCACGTGCTCCTCGGCGAAGCTGTAGAAGCGCGCGCCAGGGAACTGCGCGCGCAGCGCGGCGTAGATCCACTCGCGGTGGCGGAACATGCCGGCGCTGAAGAACTCCACCACCAGCAGGTCGCCGTAGCGGTCCACCACCAGGCCGGACAGGCCGTCGCCCTCGGCATGCACCACGCGCCAGGCGTCGCTGACCGCGTCCAGCTTGAGCACGTCACGGCGCAGCGACACCGCCTCGGCGATCTTGCGCGCGAACCACGCTTCGTCGACGGCGATGTCGGGATGGGTCTCCAGGATGCGCACGGCGATGCGCGAGTGGCCGTTGTAGAAGCCGCGGCCGATCCAGTCGCCGTCCACCCCGACCACGTCCACCAGCGCGCCCGGTTTGGGCTTGGCGGCGGGTTTTTCGACCAGTTTCTGGAAGATCCAAGGATGGCTGGAGCGCCAGGCGTTCTTGAGACGGACTACGGGCAGAGGACTATTCATGAACGCCATTGTAGCCGCCCCGATTGACGGCACCGCCGGCAGCCGCAAGAATGCGCGAAGAAGGGGAGTAGCTCCCGACGTTGTCGCCGTCAATTCGAGCCCGCGGGCTCCGGTGCAACGGCAACCGGCCTGCCGGTTGCGAGCGAGACCTTCGCCGCAGTGGCGAAGGCACCCTCTGGACGACATCCGTCGTCTCCGTCCGGAACGCCTCCGCCACCGCGGCCCCGAGGTTCCCTGTTCACTGACGGAAAATTCCCAATGGAAACGATAGGCAACGTGTGGTTGTGGAGCGGTTTCGCGATCGTGGTGGTCGTGGCGCTGCTGGCGGACCTGGTGCTGATGCGCCACGGCGGTCCGCACAAGGTCACCTTCAAGGAAGCGCTGTGGTGGAGCATCGGCTGGATCGCGCTGGCGCTGGCGTTCAACGCCGGCCTGTGGTGGTACCTGCGCGAGACCATCGACGTGGCCACCGGCAACCGCCTCGGCCTTGAGTTCCTGACCGGCTACCTGGTCGAGAAGTCGCTGGCGGTCGACAACATCTTCGTGTTCCTGATGATCATGAGCTACTTCGCGGTGCCGGAGGAGCAGCGCCAGCGCGTGCTGGTGATCGGCGTGCTCGGCGCGATCGTGCTGCGCGCGGTGATGATCTTCGCCGGCTCGGTGCTGCTGACCAAGTTCCACTGGCTGCTGTACGTGTTCGGCGCGTTCCTGCTGCTGACCGGCATCAAGATGTGGTTCTCGGCGGGCAAGGAGCCGGACCTGGAGGCCAACCCGGTGCTGCGCTTCATGCGCAAGCATCTGCGCCTGACCCCGCAGTACCACGGCAACGCGCTGAGCGTGACCCAGGAAGGCAAGCGCTGGTTCACTCCGCTGTTCGCGGTGCTGATGCTGATCGCGATCACCGACGTGATCTTCGCGGTGGACAGCATCCCGGCGATCTTCGCGATCACCACCGACCCGTTCATCGTGCTGACCTCCAACGTGTTCGCGGTGCTGGGCCTGCGCGCGATGTTCTTCCTGCTGGCAGGCATGGCCGACCGCTTCCACCTGCTGCCCTACGGCCTGGCGATCGTGCTGGTGTTCATCGGCACCAAGATGCTGATCATCGACCTGTACAAGATCCCGGTGCTGGTGTCGCTGCTGGCGGTGGCGGTGGTGATCGGCGCCACCGTGGTGCTGAGCCTGCTGCGCCCGGCCAAGCCGGCGCACTGACCCGGCGCGGGCGCCGCGGCCGCGGATTGTCCCGCGGCCGCGGCCAGTCCCTCCCATCGGCGACGCCTTGCCTTGGACGCCCGGCGCCGCCATCCAGGGAGCATGGACACCTCTTCGCTCCCCTCGCCCACGCCCGAACCCGATGCGCAGGGCCGCTTCGACCGCGCGCGGATCCTGCGCGCGTTCAATGTCAGCCTGGCCTTCGTGGCGGTGCTGGTGGCGGTATTCGCCAGCCAGGGCCTGTTCGACTGGCGGCCCTGGGCGGTCGCGCCGCACACGGCCGCCGGCCTGCTCGGCGTGCTGACCGCACCGCTGCTGCACGGCTCGCTGGAGCATCTGGGAGCCAATGCCGGCGCCCTGCTGATCCTGGGCACCCTGGCCGGCAGCGTGTATCCGCGCGCCACCCTGGCCGGGCTGCCCTTGCTGTGGCTGGGCTCGGGCCTGGGCGCCTGGTGGCTCGGCGATCCCGGCAGCCATCACCTGGGCGCCAGCGGCGTCGCCCACGGCCTGCTGTTCCTGGTGTTCGTGCTGGCCTTGCTGCGCCGCGACCGCGCCGCGATCGCCGCCAGCATGATCGCCTTCCTGTTCTACGGCGGCATGCTGGTGACGGTGCTGCCGCACGAGGATGGGGTGTCCTGGCAATCGCACCTGGGTGGTGCCGTGGGCGGCGTGGTCGCCGCGCTGCTGCTGCGCCATCGCGATCCGCTGCCGCCGCGCAAGCGCTACAGCTGGGAGGACGAGGAGGACACCGACGAGATCCTCGCCGCCGACGACGAACTGGAACCGCCGCCGCCGACCCAGGTGCCGGTGCTGTGGCAGCCACCGCCGGCGCCGCCGCGCGGGGTCGTGCTGCGCTTCCCGCCGCGCGAGGAGCGTGACGGGGGCTGAGGCGGGAACGGTGCTTCCAGAAATACGCAAACCTGCTTCCGGAGGAGGGAGTTCAGCCGCGACGGGCCTTCCCGGTCACGCCCGTCGCGGCTGAAGCCGCTCCTCTCCGCAGTCGCGCGCCGCGGCATGCCGCCTCGGGCGACCTGTCCCTGCATCGCGCCGTACACTGACCGATCCGCCGTCGCTGCCCGAGTCCGCATGCCCGTGTCGCCCGCCTGTCGTGTCCGTTCCGTCGCCGTGGTGCTGGCGCTCGCCCTGGCCGCCTGCAGCGGTCCCGCGCTGCGTGCACCGGCGCCTGCGCCTGCGCCGGCCAAGGCGGTGGGCTATCTGCCGGCCGCGGCGGTGCCGGACAGCCTGCAGCTGCTGCCGGCGCCG
>NZ_AQOK01000888.1:0-518 GCF_000364645.1 Xanthomonas sp. SHU 308
TAGCAGCTCGGCCAGGCGCGCGCCGACGCTGTCGAGCTGCGCCTGGTCCAGGGCCAGGCCGGGCAGGTTGATGTCGGTGGTGGCGCCGCTGTCGTCGGCGACCAGCTTGAGGTTGGTGCGGGTGTCGCCGGGCACGCGCAGGCAGCGGTCGTCGATGCCGCGTTCGGCGAACAGCGCCTCGAACGCCTGCGCGTTGTCCGCGCCGAGCGCGCCGAGCGCGGCGCAGCGCAGCCCGGCGTCGGCCAGGCAGGCGGCGACGTTGATGCCCTTGCCGCCGGCGATGGCATGGGCGCTGCGCGCACGGTGCACCTGGCCCGGTTGCAGCCGGTCGATCGCCACGGTCAGGTCGATCGCCGGATTCAGGGTGACGGTGACGGCATCGACGCTCATGCGCCGGCTCCGCCGTCGAGCGCGCGCACGTCCGCCGCGCTCTCGCACTCCAGCGCGCGCTGCGCCAGCGCCTGCAGCGCGTCCAGGCGGCTGCCGCGCAGGCGCGCCTTCACTGCGGGGATGTCGTT
>NZ_AQOK01000889.1:0-1533 GCF_000364645.1 Xanthomonas sp. SHU 308
CATCGCCGGCCAGGCCGCCGCACACGCCGACCCAGCGGCCGTGGCGCGCGGCGCCCTCGACGGTGGTGCGGATCAGGCGCAGCACCGCCGGGTGCAGGCTGTCGGCCTCGGCGGCCAGGTCCGGGTTCTGCCGGTCGATGGCCAGGGTGTACTGGGTCAGGTCGTTGGTGCCGATCGAGAAGAAGTCCGCGTGTTTCGCCAGCGCATCGGCCTGGATCGCCGCGGCCGGCACTTCGATCATGATGCCCAGCGGCACCTCCGGCGCCTGCAGTTCCGCGCGCAGGCGCTCGCATTCGGCGCGCAGCGTCAGCAGTTCCGCGGCCGAGGTGATCATCGGGAACATGATCGCCAGGCGCGCGCCGTCCTTGGCCGCGCGGTACAGCGCGCGCAGCTGCGGTTGCAGCAGGTCGGCGCGGCGCAGCAGCAGGCGCGCGCCGCGCACGCCCAGGAACGGGTTGTCCTCGCGCGGCAGGTTCAGGTGCGCGACCTGCTTGTCGCCGCCGATGTCCAGGGCGCGCACGATCAGCGCGCGGCCGTCCAGCGCCTGCGCCATCGCCGTGTAGGTGGCGTACTGCTCGTCCTCGCTGGGGGTGCTGCCGCGCTCCAGGAACAGGAATTCGGTGCGCATCAGGCCCACGCTCTCGGCGCCCTGCGCCAGTGCCGCGGCGACCTGCTCGGGCAGGTTGACGTTGGCGCCGATCTCCAGGCGATGGCCGTCCTCGGTCTGTGCCGGCTGGTTGCGCTGCTCGGCCTCGCGCGCGCGCAGTTGCTGCTGTTCCTCGATGTAGGCGCGGGCCGAGGCCAGGTCGGCCTCCGATGGCGCCAGGTACAGGCGGCCGCTGCTGCCGTCGACGATGACGGTGGCGCCGTCCTCCAGGTCCAGCAGGTCGGCGCCGCCGGCGACCAGCGCCGGCAGGCCGAGCGTGCGCGAGAGGATCGCGGTGTGCGAGGTCGGGCCGCCCACCGCGGTGGCCAGGCCGAGTACGCGGCCGGTGTCGAGGTTGGCGGTGTCCGACGGCGACAGGTCGTGGGCGAGCAGGACGCACGGCGCGGCCGGCAACTGCGCCAGGCTGCCGCCGGCCAGGCTCGGATCCAGGTGTGCCAGCACCCGGCGGCCGACGTCGCGCAGGTCGCTGGCGCGCCCGGCCAGCACCGCATTGCGCAGCGCCGAGAGCTTGTTGGCCAGGCGCTCGACCGACTGCTGCCAGGACCAGGCGACACCGTGGCCCTCGACCATGAGTTGGCAGGCCAGGGTGATCAGGTCGGTGTCGTTGAGCAGTTCGGCCTGGGCGCGGAAGATCGCCGCATCGCCGGCGCCGAGGCGGCGCCGGGTGTCCTCTTCGATGGCCTGCAGTTGCGTGCGGGTGCGCTGCAGGGCGTCGTGCAGCAGGGCGCCGCCGTCGCTCAGCGGCACGGGCGTGTCCGCCACCGCCACGTCGTGGCCGGCCAGCTTGTGCACCACGCCGATCGCCAGGCCGGGGCTGGCGCCGATGCCGACGATGGCCGGCTGCGCCTGCGGCGGGGTCCAGCCGG
>NZ_AQOK01000890.1:0-4169 GCF_000364645.1 Xanthomonas sp. SHU 308
GCCATCGCCCGCGCCCTGCAGTGTTCGGAGGTCGAAACCGCGCACGTGCTGGCGCTGGCCGGCGTGGGCGGCACGACCGCCCTGGCGCCACCGCCGTGCCAACGCCTGACCGGCACCGGGCGCATGCTGCTGGACCAGCTCGGCCCGTGGCCGGCAATGCTGCAGACCCCGCGCTTCGACATCCTCGGCGCCAACCCGGCCTTCGAGCGCCTGATGGGCGTGACCCTGGCCGACCTGGCGGACGCCGACCGCAACTGCGTCTATCAGGCCTTCACCAATCCGCGCTGGCGCGACGCATTGCTCGATCGCCAGGAGGTGCTGCAGCACATGGTGGCGTTGCTGCGCGCGGCGATGGCCGAACACCTGGGCGAGCCGGAATGGGAGGCGCTGCTGGCGCGCTACCGTGCGGCCTCTCCCGAGTTCGATGCGCTGTGGCGGCAGCGGCGCGAGGTACGCGGCGTGGAGAACCAGCTCAAGCGCTTCCGCCATCCGCAGGAAGGCGAGCTGCACCTGCAGCAGGTCAACTGGTGGTCGGCGCCGCGCAACGGCAACCGTCTGGTGGTCTATTTGCCAGCCGATGACACGGCGCAGGCGGCGCTGTTGCGCCTGCACGCGCAGGCCGGAAATGCCGCTGGATGAACGCTTTCCTAGCCCGATCCGTGAAGCTGAATACGTAACCGATTCCAGCAGGAGACGGTTCAGACGAAAACGGCCTAAATGCAACCGCCACACCACGTGACGGAGTTGCCATGAACATGAAACGCATTGCCACAATCGCCCTCTCGTCCGCGCTGGCGCTGGGTTTCATGGCGCCACCCGCGTTCGCCTGGGGTCCGGGCGGTCCGGGTCCCGGTCCGGGCTGGGGCCCGCCGGGTCCTCCGGGTCCTCTGGGTCCTCCGGGGCCGCCGCCCCCGCCGCCGGGACCGGGTCCGCGCGACCATGGCTGGTACGACCGCGGCTACCGCGATGCCGATCGCGAGCGCTACTGGCGCGACCGTGAGCGCGACCGCCGCGACGCCCGTCGCGCCTACGACCGCGGCTACCGCGACGGCTATCGCAACGGCCCGGACGTCGTCTACTACCGCCCGGGTCCGCCGCGCTGGGCGCGCGGCCAGCGCTACTACGGCCCGAACTACGTGGTCTACGACTATGACCGTTACCAGGTCCGGCGCCCGCCGTACGGCTACCGCTGGGTGCGCGACGACACCGGCAACCTGCTACTGGTCGCCATCGCCACGGGCATCATCGCCGACCTGGTGCTCAGCGGCCGCTGAGCCCTGCTGCGGCATCGCCAGACGGCCTCCTGCGGGAGGCCGTCTGCGTTTTGGTTCGCCCTCGGCCGCGCGCGGGGCTTAAACTAGTCGTCTGCCTTCTGTCCATGCCCCCCGGAGACCCGATGTTCCCGCGCGACGCCCGCATCGAAACCTACGATCCCGACCTGGCCCGCGCCATCGCCGCCGAAGCCGGCCGCCAGGAAGACCACGTCGAGCTGATCGCCAGCGAAAACTACTGCAGCCCGCTGGTCATGGAAGCGCAAGGCAGCCAGCTGACCAACAAGTACGCCGAAGGCTATCCGGGCAAGCGCTACTACGGCGGTTGCGAATTCGTCGACGTCGCCGAGCAGCTGGCCATCGACCGGGTCAAGCAATTGTTCGGCGCCGACTACGCCAACGTGCAGCCGCACAGCGGCTCGCAGGCCAACCAGGCGGTGTACTTCGCGCTGCTGCAGCCGGGTGACACCATCCTCGGCATGTCGCTGGCGCACGGCGGCCACCTGACCCACGGCGCCAAGGTCAACGCCTCCGGCAAGCTGTTCAACGCCGTGCAGTACGGCGTCAACGACCAGGGCCTGATCGACTACGACGAGGTCGAGCGCCTGGCCGTGGAGCACAAACCGAAGATGGTGGTGGCGGGCTTCTCCGCCTACTCGCAGGTGATCGACTGGGCGCGCTTCCGCGCCATCGCCGACAAGGTCGGTGCTTACTTCTTCGTGGACATGGCGCACGTGGCCGGCCTGGTCGCCGCCGGTGTCTATCCGACCCCGCTGCCGCACGCGCACGTGGTCACCTCCACCACCCACAAGACCCTGCGCGGCCCGCGTGGCGGCATCATCGTCGCCAGTGCCGCCGGCGCCGGCGACAAGCTCGAAGACCTGTCCAAGAAGCTGCAGTCGATCGTCTTCCCCGGCATCCAGGGCGGCCCGCTGATGCACGTGATCGCGGCCAAGGCGGTGGCGTTCAAGGAAGCGCTGGAGCCGGAATTCACCCGCTACCAGCAGCAGGTGGTGAAGAACGCCCAGGCCATGGCCAAGACCCTGATCGCGCGCGGCTACAAGATCGTCTCCGGCGGCACCGAGAACCACCTGATGCTGGTGGACATGATCGGCCGCGACGTCTCCGGCAAGGACGCGGAAGCGGCGCTGGGCAAGGCCCACATCACCGTCAACAAGAACTCGGTGCCCAACGACCCGCGCTCGCCGTTCGTGACCTCGGGCCTGCGCCTGGGTACCCCGGCGATCACCACCCGCGGCTACATGGAGCAGGACTGCGTCGACCTCGCCAACTGGATCGCCGACGTGCTCGACGCCCCGGCCGACGACACCGTGCTGGCGCGCGTGCGCGACGCGGTGACCGCGCAGTGCCGCAAGTATCCGGTGTATGGCTGAAAAACGGGAATGGGGAATGGAGAATCGGGAATGGTCAGACGCGCTACGCTTGCGCTGTTGACGTTCCCATTCCCCATTCCCGTTTCCCCATTCCCGGCGCCCTGAATGCACTGCCCCTTCTGCCAGCACACCGATACCCGGGTGATCGATTCGCGCGTGTCCGAGGACGGCGCGACGATCCGCCGGCGTCGCGAGTGCGAGGCCTGCGGCGAGCGCTTCAGCACGCTGGAGACGATCGAACTCAAGCTGCCGACGGTGATCAAGAGCGACGGCGGCCGCGAGGCGTTCGATGCGCGCAAGCTGCGCACCAGCTTCGACCGCGCGCTGCAGAAGCGGCCGGTGGCCGAGGAGCAGATCGAGGCGGCGGTGCGCGCGGTGGTGCATCAGTTGCGCATGTCCGGCGAGCGCGAACTGCCCTCGATCCGGGTCGGCGAGTACGTGATGGCCGAGCTGCGCAAGCTCGACCACGTCGGCTACGTGCGCTTCGCCTCGGTGTACCGCAGCTTCCAGGACGTGGCCGATTTCCGCGAGGAGATCGAGAAGCTCGAGCGCGAGTTGCCGGTGGGCAGCGAGCAGTTGCCGCTGCTGGACCTGGTGCGCGCGGCCAAGCCGGGCGACAAGACCGGCAAGCGCTGAGCGCATGCGCATCGTCTGTCTGGCCGAGGCCGCGCAGCACATCCCCGCGTTGGCGCAGGAGCACCTGCAGGCGTTCGGCCCGCTGCTGCCGGAGTGGAACGTGGTGGAGGCCGAGGCCGACCTGCGCAGCCATCGCGACGAACGCCGCATCCCCACCAGCTGGATCGCCCTGGAGGGCGAGGGCTGGCTGGGGTCGGTGAGCCTGCTGCAGAACGACGACGCGCGCATCCGCCAGTTTTCGCCCTGGCTGGCGACGCTGTACGTGCGGCCGCAGGCACGCGGTGCCGGCGTCGGCGCCGCCCTGGTCGCGCACTGCGTGCAGGCCGCCGCGCGCTTCGGCGTGCAGTGGCTGTACCTGTACTGCGAGCCGGTGCTGGTGCCGTTCTACGAGCGCCTGGGCTGGCAGCGCCATGCCGACCTGCCGCTGGGGCTGCTGCAGATCGTGGTGATGCGCCGCGACGTCAGTGCTGCTACCGCATCCGCATGAGCACCGACGTCGTCTCCGACTTCTCCGCCGACGACCATCGCTGGATGGCGCAGGCCCTGCGCCTGGCCGAGCGCGGCGCCTACACCACGCGGCCCAATCCGATGGTCGGCTGCGTGATCGTGCGCGACGGTGGCGTGGTGGGCGAGGGCTTCCACCAGCGCGCCGGCGGGCCGCACGCCGAGGTGTTCGCGCTGCGCGCCGCCGGCGAACGCGCCCGTGGCGCCACCGCCTACGTGACCCTGGAGCCGTGCGCGCACTACGGCCGCACCCCGCCGTGCGCGCTGGCGCTGATCGAGGCCGGCGTGGCGCGGGTGGTGGCGGCGATGGCCGACCCGTTCCCGCAGGTCAACGGCGGCGGCTTCGCGCTGCTGCGAGAGGCTG
>NZ_AQOK01000891.1:0-4647 GCF_000364645.1 Xanthomonas sp. SHU 308
CATCGCGGTGCAGGCAGGCCTGATGGACGCGCAGGCGCGCGCGCTCAACCGTGGCTTCCTGTCGCGGGTGGAGCGCGGCCGGCCTTGGTTGCGGATCAAGCTCGGCGCCAGCCTGGACGGGCGCACCGCGCTGGCCAGCGGCGAATCGAAATGGATCACCGGCGCGGCGGCACGCCAGGACGTGCAGCATTGGCGCGCCCGCGCCGGCGCCATCCTCACCGGCGCCGGCACCGTGCTGGCCGACGATCCGGCGCTGACCGTGCGCCTGGAGGCGGCGACCGAGGTAATGCCGCCGCTGCGCGTGGTGCTGGACGCGCGACTGCGCAGCCTGGCGCAGGCCAAGGTCCGCGACGGCAGTGCGCCGACCCTGTACGTGCATGCGCCGGACTGCGTGCCGCCTGCGCTGGATCATGCCGCGTTTGCCGCGGTGCCGCTGCACGACGGCCGCTGCGACCTGCACGCGGCGCTGCGCCTGCTCGGCGAGCGCGGCATCAACGAGGTCCAGGTCGAGGCCGGGGCGACGCTGAGCGGTGCACTGCTGCGCGCCGGCCTGGTCGACGAGGTGCTGGTGTACATGGCGCCGCTCCTATTGGGCGATACCGCCCGCCCGCTGCTGGCCGGGCTCGGCATCGAGACCATGGCGCAACGGGTACCGCTGCAATTGCAGGACGTGCGCCAGCTCGGCGACGACCTGCGCCTGCTGTTGCGGCCGGCGATCGCCGCCAGCGCGGGGGCGGCCTCGCCCTGAGCGATCGCCGGTGATGCGCGTCGCCGCGTGCAAGGTTGCTGTGCGCCCCGCGACGCTTTGTCCCACCGGTGGCGCGCTGTACCGGGCGGCCGCTGCGGCCGCGCCTGCTAGAATGCGCGAGCCGGTTCGCCGGCGACCACAAACGTCTTCAGGGCGGGGTGCGATTCCCCACCGGCGGTAGGTGCGTTCGCGCACGAGCCCGCGAGCGCTTCCCGGCGCAGGCGCGACCCGCCGAATCGGGAAGGTCAGCAGATCCGGTGCGATGCCGGAGCCGACGGTATAGTCCGGATGAAAGAAGACGGCCTTCGCGCAGCCTCGCGGCTGTGCGCGTGCCTGTTTGCCTTGTGGCGTTTTTCGCTCACCCCATTGCGAGAAACGTAGCTATGTTCACCGGAATCATCGAAGGCGTCGGCCATCTCGCCGCACGCCAGCCGCAGGGCGGCGATCTCCGCTTCACCTTCGCCACCGGCAGCCTGCCGTTCGCCGACGTGCGCCTGGGCGAGAGCATCGCGGTCAACGGCGTGTGCCTGACCGTGGTCGCCTTCGACGCGGCCTCGTTCCAGGCCGACGCCTCCACCGAGACCCTGGCGCTGACCACGCTTGGCCGCCTGGCCGAGGGCGCGACACTGAACCTGGAGCGGGCGATGCGCCCCAGCGACCGCCTCGGCGGGCACCTGGTCAGCGGCCATGTCGACGGCCTCGGCGAGGTGCTGTCGATTCACGACGATGCGCGCGCGCAGCGCTGGCGTTTCGCCGCGCCGGCGCCGCTGCTGCGCTACATCGCCAAGAAGGGCTCGATCTGCGTGGACGGGGTCAGCCTCACCGTCAATGAAGTCGACGCCGAAGGCTTCGAGGTCGCGCTGATTCCGCACACCGTCGCGCACACCGCGTTCGCGCAGACCGCCGTCGGCGCGGCGGTGAACCTGGAGATCGACCTGGTCGCGCGCTACGTCGAACGCCTGTTGCAGGGCCGCCAGGACTGATCCTGGCCGCGTCCGGCCTTCTGCCTCTCCGCCACGCTGCGCCGATGCCTGCGGCGCGCGCGGCACCTTCCGTCTTTCCGCGAGTCCCCGCATGTCGCCTTCCGTTACCCCGAGCCTGAATTTCGCCTCCGTCCCCGAGCTGCTGGAAGAACTCCGCGCCGGCCGCATGGTGGTCATCGTCGACGACGAGGACCGCGAGAACGAGGGCGACCTGATCATGGCCGCCGAGCTGGTCAAGCCCTCGGACATCAATTTCATGGTCACCCACGCGCGCGGCCTGGTGTGCCTGTCGCTGACCCGCGAGCGCTGCGCGCAACTGGGCCTGGCGCCGATGGTCCAGCGCAACACCGCGCAGTTCCATACCAACTTCACCGTCAGCATCGAGGCCGCCGAGGGCGTCACCACCGGCATCTCCGCCTACGACCGCGCCCACACCGTGCGCACCGCGGTCAAGCCGGACGCCAAGCCGCACGACCTCAGTCAGCCCGGCCACATCTTCCCGCTGATCGCCCAGCCCGGCGGCGTGCTGACCCGCGCCGGCCACACCGAGGCCGCCAGCGACCTGCCGATGCTGGCGGGGCTGGAGCCGGCCGGTGTGCTGGTGGAAGTGCTCAATCCCGACGGCAGCATGGCGCGGCGTCCGCAGTTGGAAGCGTTCGCCCGCACCCACGGGCTGAAGATGGGCTCGATCGCCGACCTCATCGCCTACCGCCTGGCCACCGAGCACACCGTCGAACGTATCGACGAGCGGCCGATCGAGACCGAGTTCGGCGGCTTCACCCTGGTCACCTACCGCGACCGCATCGCCCACGATCTGCACTTCGCCCTGGTCCGCGGCACCCCGGATGCCGAGACGCCGACCCTGGTGCGGGTGCAGGTGGAAAACCCGCTGGCCGACCTGCTGCACTGGCGCCGCGACGATTTCGGGGTGGCTGCCAGCGACGCCCTGCGCGCGATCGCCGCCGCCGAGCGCGGGGTGATGGTGGTGCTGTCGGCGCCGCGCGACAGCGAGGCCTTACTGGCGCGGCTGCGCGCGCAGCCGGAGGCGGCGCACGGCAAGGACGTGGGCCAGTGGCGGCGCAACGGCGCCGGCAGCCAGATCCTGGCCGACCTGGGCCTGGGCAAGCTGCGCGTGCTCGGCACGCCGCGCCGGCAGATCGGCCTGGCCGGGTTCGGGCTGGAGGTGGTGGAGCATGTGGAGCCGGGAATCGGGAATCGGGATTGGGGAATCGGTAAAAGCTGATCCCGCGCGATTCCTGCCATTGGCGGTGCCTGGGCCTTCTGCAAGGTGCCCCTGGAGCGCTTCCTCGGGCCGCGGCCCCACCGCCTGCTAAACTCTCCCACCCCCTCAAGCTGCCACCGCCATGTCCCATTACGAAGGCGACCTCCGCACTCCCGAGTCGGCGCGTTTCGCGATCATCGCCAGCCGCTGGAACGCCCGTATCACCGACGTGCTGGTCGCCGGTGCGCGGCAGAGCCTGGCCGGCAACGGCATCGCCGAGGACGCGGTGGACGTGATCCGGGTGCCGGGCGCGTGGGAGTTGCCGCTGGTCGCCGCCCGCCTGGCCGCGGCCGGCAAGCATGCCGCGATCATCGCGCTGGGTTGCGTGATCCGCGGCGACACCCGCCACTACGAACACGTCGCCGACGGCTGCGCACAGGGTCTGCTGCGGGTGTCGCTGGACTTCCGCATCCCGGTGCTCAACGGTGTGCTCGCCGTGGAGCAGGTCGAGGACGCCGAGGCGCGCGCCGGCGGCAGCCACGGCAACAAGGGCGAGGAAGCGGCGCTGAGCGCGCTGGAGATGGTCAACCTGCTGGAGCTGCTGCCGTGAACAAACCCGCTGGCCACAAGCACCACCCACGCCGCGACGGCGTGGATCCGGTCCTGCGTTCGCGCGCGCGCCGGCGTGCGCTGCAGGCGATCTACGCCTGGCAGATCTCCGGCGGCAACGCCCAGCACGTGATCGCGCAGTTCGCGCACGAGCAGGCGCACGAGATCGCCGACCTGGTGTACTTCGAGAACCTGGTCGAAGGCGTGCTCAAGCACCGCGCCGAACTGGATGCAGCGCTGGTCGGCTACCTGGACCGCACGGTCGAGGAAGTGGACGCGATCGAACGCGCGGTGCTGCGCCTGGCCGCCTACGAACTGCTGTACCGCATGGACGTGCCGTACCGCGTGGTGATCAACGAAGCCATCGAGACCGCCAAGCGCTTCGGCTCCGAGCACGGCCACACCTACGTCAACGGCGTCCTGGACCGCGCCGCGCTGGAATGGCGCGCGGTGGAGTCGGGGGGCTGAGGGGCTGGGAATGGGGAAAAGGGAATGGGGAATGGCAAAAGCAACTGCCGTCCCCTCCGAGATCGCCGGCGCGCCGGTTGTTGCTCCTGCTTTTCCCATTCCCGACTCCCCATTCCCGATTCCCAGCCCCCCATGCCCGAATTCGATCTGATCGAGCGCCTGCGCGCGCGCAGCCGGGCGCGTGACGACCTGCCGCTGGGCATCGGTGACGATGCGGCCTTGCTGCTGCCGCCGCCGGGGGAGTTGCTGGCGATCACCACCGATACGCTCAACGCCGGGGTGCATTTCCCGGCCGAGACCGCGGCCGCCGACATCGGCTGGAAGACCTTGGCGGTGAATCTGTCCGACCTGGCGGCGATGGGCGCGCAGCCGCGCTGGTGCACGCTGTCGCTGTCGTTGCCGCAAGTCGACATGGCCTGGGTCGATGCGTTCGCCGAGGGCTTCTTCGCGCTGGCCGACGCGCACGGCATCGGCCTGGCCGGCGGCGACACCACGCGCGGGCCGCTGGCCTTGTCGGTCACGGCAATCGGCAGCGTGCCGGCGACGATGGCGCTGCGCCGCGATGCCGCGCAGCCGGGCGACGAGATCTGGGTGACCGGCCAGCCGGGCGAGGCGGC